>NZ_JBVAYD010000007.1:0-114039 GCF_055413445.1 Lacticaseibacillus sp. 22
TGCTCATCAGGCAGGCTCCAGTGCCAGTGAAGCGACTGGCCATGCAAGTAGTGCTACAAGTCAAGCAAGTGCCGCATCCAGTGCTGCGTCCAGGTACCCAAGTGATAGTGGGATCCAGTCAGATGTAAGTATTGCGTCCAGTGCAGCAAGTACTGCATCCAGTGCCGCTAGTGCCGCACAAAGTGAGGCTTCGACGGCATCGTCGGCTGCAAGTCATGCTAGTGAACAAGCAAGTATTGCTTCCAGTGAGGATGTTGTATCAAGCAGTGCTGCGAGTGTCGCGTCCAGCGCGGCCAGTGCCGCATCCAGTGCTGCAAAGGCTGGTAACAGTAGTGCTGCGGGTATATACTCTCATGCAGCAAGTGCAGCTGCAAGCAGTGCTAAGAGCGCTGAAAGTCAAGCAAGCAGTGCCGCCAGTGCTGCTGCTTCTGATGATTCGGTAGCTTCTAGCGCTGCCAGTGCCGCTTTGTCTGACGATGCTAAGGCAAGTAGCGCCGCCGATGTAGCATCCAGCGCTACAACTGCTGCCATTAGTTCCGCCACATCCTTGGCTGATCAGAGTGCCACAGGGTCAACCGCTGGCTCCCATATTTTGCCAAGTACTGGTGGAGAGACGACAGGTAGTATACCATCGGGTCAGACGCCAACACAGACGAAGCCAACACAGACGAAGCCAACACAAACGAAGCCAACACAAGCCGGTCAAACAACCCAGACAGGTTCATTACCGCAAACGGATCATGCAGGGAGGCATATGCTACCGCAGACCGGTGATGATGCTGAAAGCGGTACTTCTGTTTTGGGTTTGCTGATTGTTAGTCTGATGGGATTGTTTGGTCTTGCGGGAACCAGACATCAGAAGGACAATAAGCCATCAAAGTAATATTGGATCACTAATGTCGCCCATACACTGGTGATAAACCAAAATCTGATGGAAATAGCTAGTGGTGTAAGAGATGATTATTCTCTTGCACCACTTTTTTGTTAAGCACGTTTTTTTATGGATTCTGTGTGACAAATGTTTGAAATTGATGTGGTTAAATTGGTTTTGCGGGTAATCTAGCCACTTTAAGAAATAATCCATGGCCACAAAGAAAGGCGTACTGTTTTTAGTACGCCTTTCTTTATGATTATTATAAACTGTCTCTAACTAACTATCTTGACGACTGAGTGAAAAACCATCTTAGTATACTCTACCGTTTTCCTATAAAGAAAATGAGCTTTCAATGACAGCTACTGTTTCGCTGCAGAAGTTTCAATGGTGTCAGCTAACTTAACGCCCATAGTTTCTTTACCAAGGAAAATAATCGCAACAATGGCAATGAGGATAGACGCCGTGAAGATTCCGAAAATACCCGTGACGGACCAATTAGCGCCTAGTAGGTGACCGACTAATAACGGACCGACAATGCCGCCGATTCGGCCGATACCTGCAGCCATGCCAGAGCCGCTGCTACGAACAATGGTTGGGTATTGTTCTGGCGAATAGGCATACAACGCGCCCCACGCACCGAGGTTAAAGAAGGAAAGTAGCATGCCGGCAGTCAAAAGCATCGGTAAGCTGGTTGCCATGCCAAAGCCTAGCGCGCTACCAGCAGTGCCGAGAAGAAAAAGGCTTAAAACAGTTTTTCGACCCCATTTTTCGATCAACCAGGCAGCCACAAAGTAACCCGGTAACTGTGCAAGGGTCATGATCAGCACATAACCGAAGCTATTGATGAGGCTGAACCCTTTGAGCACCATGACACTTGGCAACCACAGGAACATGCCATAATAAGAAAAGACCACCATGAACCAAACAATCCACAACATGAGTGTTGAACGAACATATGGTGGCCGCCAGAGGGTTGTCAGGGTTTTGATTAACCCCGGCCGCGCCACTTTTTTGAACGCGCGCGATTCATGGATGCCTTCACGGAAGTAAAATGCGTACAACCCGGCTAGTCCAGTGGCAAAAATGGCGACCCGCCAGCCCCAGAGTGGCATGACAAAGTATGAAATGATCGCTGCCAGTAGCCACCCCGCAGCCCAGAAGCTTTCAAGCAAGACGACGCTGCGCCCGCGCTTTTCAACCGGGACGCTTTCGGAAACCAACGTTGAAGCAACAGGTAGTTCGCCGCCAAGACCAGCGCCAATAATAAATCTTAGTACAAGAAAAATACCATAACCCGTGGCAAAAGCAGATATGCCACTGCCAATCGAAAAGACTAATAATGTAAGGATGAGAATGGCTTTGCGCCCGAAACGATCTGCCATCATGCCAAACAAGATGGCGCCAACTGCCATTCCGATTGAACTAACACTTCCGATCCAACCCATTTCAACTGTACTCAACTGCCATTCCTTATGTAAAGCGGCAATCACAAAACTCAGCATGCCGACATCCATGGCATCAAACAGCCAGGCAATGCCGATTCCGATAATTAACCGCGTATGGCTAGGTGCTTTCTTTGACATCGTTATCCCCCTTGAGAAATCCAACATTAATTAGGTGTCTTGACACCCTAAAACATGTTACTTATTTCACCAAAAAAAGGCGGGTCTGTCAATGAAAATTTTCATAGTAAGCACGTCTGAGGTGAAGAAGGGATCGTGGCGTTAACAAAAAGTAGCGAGTGAAAAGCCAAATAATTTTCAAAGCTTGGAGGATTCAAGGAAAAAGCAATCGTGAGGCATGGTAAGATAAAACGACATTGTAAAAAGTGAGGAAGGCAATAATTGATGAAGAAAATCATGGAATGGTATTATGGTATTTCACTTAAGGATCGGTTCAAACAGCGCACTTATGACGCCATTATGGGCCGCAATATGCTAACCGCCGAGCTTATGTTAGTTATCGCAAGTGTCATTGCTGTTTTTATCGACGCCAATAGCCTTAAGCTAATTACTGCCAGTACGTGGATTTTACTGTTAGTGACGGTGGCAATTGCGTTACTGAACGTGACAAGTTTGTACTACTATCGTTTGCAGGTAATTGAAGCGGACACACCGGAAGCCTATCGCCAATATGTTTGGTTTGCGGTTGCGCGCGGGGTTTTATCAGCACTGTTGCTGGCCGTGATTATTTTTGCAATCGAAATGGCTTACGAAGCCGCGCTCGATATGAATCCATTGCCGCAGTATTATCTGACAAACCATTTTTGGATCGGGGTTGTGGTTCCGGTGATTTATGGTGTGGCTCGCTTTGCTTATGGGTATATGCACTTGCACGGCAATCAGGAGCAGGAAAAGGATACCGATCATCATGACTAATTTGAATCACGCGGGCTGCCGCGAGGTTACTTTAGCTGACATCCGGCCGCTGCTGGAAACAGCCGATGACTGGACGAAAGGACTTTTTGCCAACTCAGCGGCGACTTTGCTGGGTTTCCCAAAAACCGGTCCGATACAGTTTGCGGCAGCTGTATGGCAAAACGCTTATCATCATCATGCACTATATTTTAATGTCATCGGTCAAAGCTCATGGCTTCCTTTATTGCTCACCAAACTCAAGAAAATGACGGACGAGCAGGATCGGCTGCAATTTAGCACTTATACTGCAGCATCGCCGTTGACGCAGCGATTGCAACGGACAGGGTTTGAGCTTATCCGACACACAGCGATGAGTCACTACCGGAAAATTGCAGCAGCGACTTCTAATGATACCGTGGTGGCACGGTCACAGCTATCCGAAGCTCAGTGGCAAGCCGTGGTTCGGTTAAGTTATCAAAATTATGTGGACGCGCATACCGCTAATCCGGCCACGATGACACAGACGCAATTTGAACAATCGTTGCGAGAAGCCGATCCGAACCAGCCGAGCTTTTTGGTTGAAGGCGGCACCATTTTGGCTTATGTCTTCTGGTTTGAAGACGAGCCAGGTGAACTCACGAGTGCTTGGCTCGGTGGAACAGGGCTTGCTGATACGCTTCGGCTGATGCGCGCAGTTCTACCGCGGCTTCAGGCAGCATTCTCGGTGGTGAACGGTGAATTTGATGATACTGATTCATTCGCGTGGGCCGTTTATCAGCAGCTGGCAGTACCGGATCCGCATCCGCTGATGACCTGGCAAATGAAACTTGATTAATTGGCACAAATCGCATGCAAAAAGCGGCTCTAGTTTAAGTGCTAGACCCGCTTTTAGTGATACCGATGTGCAGTTATATCTTGATGAAATGCGACCTTATCGCTATTCCTGTTGTCGTGGCCGGCTTGACCAGATATGAGGGATGAAGATCCAAACCATTGCAAGGTCAAGCGCTAGGCATAATGCAGTAAAAATAAAGACGCCATTGTAGTCAAAAATGTTGGAAATAAAACCACCGGCCAGTGAACCTGCCATTGAGCCGAACGCCTGAGCACTCTGATTCCAACTAAACACGGTGCCGGTATAGCTCACCGGTGTCATTTTCGAAAGTAACGTCTGAATCGTTGGGAATAAGGCACCGTCTGAAACCCCGATCATGAGGCGAAGAAAGCCTAATGCCCAAATACTGCCGACAATACCTTGAGGGATGTACATGATCACGGCAAAAATCAATCCGCTGACCAGAATTTTTCCGGATCCGATCCGATCGCCCAGCTGCCCCAAGCGTGGTGCAGCCATCAGATTTGAAATACCTGGTAATGCGGCAATGATACCAGCGACAACTGTGATCGGCCCGACATTATGCATCAATTCCTTGACATAAAGACTGATGATTGGGTAAATAGACATGTTTCCGAGCTGAATGATGGCAGTTGAAATCAACAACACCATGATGGCCTTGGGATTGCCGACTTGAGTGAGCAATCCGGGACGCTTTTGCTTGTTCAGCAAGCGCGGATCAGGCGTATAGTGTTCATGCACCATGGTTAAGCTGAGCACAAAGACAATCATGAGTAAGGCTCCGGTAATAATGAAAGTCAGCCGAATTGAAAACGTCTGGGCCAAAAATCCGCCTAGAATCGGTCCGATCAGATTACCGGAAACATAGCCAGTTGTCAGAATTCCAATGGCAGTTCCGCTTTTTGCTTTCGGCGTTTCGGTGGCAATCAGAGCGCTGGCATTAGGAATGTAACCAGCTGCCAATCCTTGTAAAAAGCGTAATGCAATGAGCGCATAAACATTATGCACAAACCCGCACGCACCAATAATGATTGCCATGCCGAAACTGGAGCGCAGCAGCATCAGTTTACGGCCGCGACGATCCGCCAGTCGGCCCCAAAGCGGACTGACAATCGCAACTACCATAAAGGTGACTCCAAACGTAATACCGGAGTAGATACTGAGTTGGCCTTTGGTAAAATCGCCGAGCTGGTCGACATAGAGTGAGATAAACGGCGAAACCTCACTAAAACCCATGCCGGCGATGAAGGTGCCAAGCCATAAGACAGCCAAATTTTGCTGCCATGGCTCGAGACTTTTAAGTTTACTTGGCAAGATCGCCAACTTCCTTTCAAAAAATTAGTTACCTAACTAATATAACGCAATCTGTGAGTGCTTACAATTCAACGTGTCAGTTTACGATTGTTGAAGTCTCGGCATTCGCACAAAATATATTTTTGCAGAAACACTTTGACATCAACCTCCGACCATGGTATTCTACTCGTTGTGATTAGTCACTCTGCCTAAGACTCAGGGGGCGCAAGCCTTAATCATCCTGCCGAGGTGGTATCGGAAACAGTAGATACCTCTATGTCTTGGTAGACATGGAGTTTTTTTATTGCTAAAAACTTCAACCAAACTAATGGAGGTGAAAAACATGAGTGAACAAGCTATCGCAAAAAAAGCTGAACTCGTTAAGACGATTTCTGAACAATTCAAGAATGCTACCAGTGCTGTCGTTGTCGACTATCTGGGCTTAACAGTTGAGCAAGTAACCGCATTACGTAAGGAACTGCGCGAGGCTGGTGTCAAGATGGAAGTCTTGAAGAACACCTACCTGCGTCGGGCCGCTGATGCCAACGGTTACGAAGCATTGGATGATGTTTTCAAGGGCCCTACAGCCGTTGCCTTCTCCAATGACGATCCTGTTGCCCCTGCCCGTATCATGGCCAAGTACGCTGACCAATTTGATGCATTGAAGATCAAGGGTGGCATCATCGAAAACAAGGTTGCTTCATTGGACACCATTATGGAAATGTCCAAGATGCCAGATCGCGAAGGTCTGCTGTCGCAACTTGCTTCTGTCTTGCAGGCACCTGTCCGCGACTTTGCATTGGTTGTCAAGGCAATTGCAGAATCCAAAGACGAAGAACCTGCTGCATAATTTTACGTTACAAACTATTTAAAAAACGGAGGAAACAAACATGGCTTTAGATGTAGATGGCATCATTGCACAACTTAAAGATGCTTCCATTTTGGAACTAAACGACTTAGTTAAGTCGATCGAAGATGAATTCGGTGTTAAAGCAGCTGCTCCTGTTGCTGCTGGCGGCGCTGCTGGTGGCGATGCTGCTGCTACCAAGGATACCTATGACGTTGAATTGACCGAAGCTGGCCAAGAAAAGGTTAAGGTTATCAAGGCAGTTCGTGAAATCACTGGCCAAGGTCTGAAGGATGCTAAGGGTCTCGTTGATGCCGCTCCTAAGGTTATCAAGGAAGGCTTGTCCGAAGACGACGCTAACAAGATCAAGGAACAGCTTGAAGAAGTCGGCGCAACCGTAACTTTGAAATAATCTAGTCTCATTTTCAAATAAAAGCACCTCGCTTAATCGTGGTAATACCGCGAAAGGCGAGGTGCTTTTTGTATAAAGTTAAACGGCTGCCGAAGATAACAACTCAAACTCATGATGCCGTCATTGATTTAAATAACAACATCAATGACAAAATTGTTATTTAAATAGGAAGAAACTCATTGCATATGCGCAAACTAAGGACTAATTGGCTGCGACACTTTGTTTATAGCTGTCAAGCGCATCCGCTAGATCTTTATCTTTGATGGTGACGTGTTGATCTTTCAGCACCTGACTAATGACACGTTGCATCACACTTGAATTACGCGACCATTTTGAATAGACACTAGCAGTTAAGGCTTTCTTACTGTCTGAAAATGTTCCTTTAGCCGGGTGCTCGATCATTTTAATGACCTCATACCCATTTGTGACTTTAACCGGTGATTGTGTATATTCGCCGTTTTTAAGCTTGTAGGCGGCATCTTTAAAAGTCGAATCGAGACTTTTACTGCTCGATTCAAAGCTTACTTTGCCACCTTTATCTTTAGTTGAGGTATCGATTGAATAAGTTTTTGCCAACGTCGTGAAGTCTTTGCCAGCTGCTAAATCACTGATGACTTGTTTAGCTGTGCTTTCATCGCTAGTTAGAATATGCTGAACGGTCACTTTGGGTTGGTAGGTTTTCCAAGCGGTTTTAAGTTGACTGTTGGTGACTTTCTTTAACTTTTTTAGTGCCACTTCGCTTAAGAGGTTGGTTCGAATGCTTTGGCGAAAACTGCTCTTACTAAACCCGTTTTGACTCAAAAAAGAAGTGAAGTTTTCACCATATTCATTTTTATAGCTGTTATAAGTATTGTCCACTGATTTGGTGCTGACGGATTTTCCATACGCTTTGTTGAGCGCGCGATAGATAAGCAGGTTAGCGAGAACGGTTTTGGTGGTCGGGGATTGTTTGAGCTCTTTATAAAAACTGGCTTGTGTGACCTGACCACCGGAGTATGTAGCAACCGTTGTACTATCGGCTTGTTTGGATTGGCAGCCGCTCAATAGCATGATTGAAGATGCCATCATTGCGGCTAAGAATGGAACGCGCAGTTTTTTCTTCATGAAATCAATCTCCTTTTACAGATTGCGGAATAGATCGTGGCTACATTCTAACGTTGGATATTAAAAAACTCAACACATTCCTCATAATCACATAATTTAAACATTTTCGTTCCTCGACATACCTGAATCGCCTAGTATCTCAGCCATGAGAGGCTTTTTACAAATAAGAAAATTAATAAAAGATTAAAAATTATGTTGAAACTCCTGAGTGTCTGTATATAATCTTAACTATATCAAGCCAAGGTTTGAATAGTTTTGAAATTACTGGGAATCGGAGGGTATAGGATGCAAACAAAAAGGAAAGGGCTATCAATTCTCTTAGCCAGCACAGTTGCTTTAGGAGCACTTTCTGTTTTGCCAATTGGTGAAGTTCAAGCTAAAGCGGCAATCTCGCAACAAACTAAAGGAACAAATTTAGCGAAAGCCAAGACTGCCTCAGCTGGACAAACTGCCAAAGACACGACCAGTGCGGTGACCAATCAAGCCATTGCAACCCAATTAGCCGCAAAAGGCATTGATTACAACAAGTTAAATAAAGTTCAGCAACAGGATACTTATGTCGATGTTATTGTGCAGATGAGCGCGGCACCGGCTTCCGAAAATGGCACGCTGAAACCCGATTACTCCAGTACTGCCGAAATTCAGCAGGCAACAGATCAGGTCATCGCGGCTCAAGCCAGTGTTAAATCAGCCGTTGAACAAGTGACGCATCAGACAGCTGGAGAAAGCTATGGTTACGTTGTTAATGGCTTTACCACCAAAGTCAAAGTCGCTGATATTCCGCGGTTGAAACAAATCCCCGGCGTTAAAACCGTTACTTTAGCCAAGGTTTATTACCCAACCGATGCTAAGGCCAATTCAATGGCAAATGTGCAGGCGGTTTGGTCTAATTACAAGTATAAAGGGGAAGGCACGGTTGTCTCGGTCATTGATACTGGGATTGACCCCAACCATAAGGACATGCGGCTTAGTGATACTAAAAAGGCCAAATTGACCCGAACAGACGTTGAAAAATTCACCAGTACTGCTAAACACGGGCGTTATTTCACGGCTAAGGTTCCGTATGGCTTTAATTACGCAGATAACAATGACACGATTACCGACGACACGGTTGATGAACAGCATGGGATGCATGTTTCCGGGATCATCGGGGCTAACGGTACAGGTGATGATCCAACCAAGTCAGTTGTCGGTGTAGCACCAGAATCACAATTATTAGCGATGAAGGTGTTTACCAATTCAGACACATCAGCGACGACTGGTTCGTCAACGCTTGTTTCTGCGATTGAAGATTCAGCCAAACTGGGCGCGGATGTTTTGAATATGTCCCTTGGGTCTGTTTCCGGCAATCAAACATTGGAGGATCCTGAAATTGCGGCCGTTCAAAACGCCAATGAATCCGGGACCGCAGCGGTTATTTCAGCAGGGAATTCCGGTACATCCGGGTCAGGTACAGAAGGCGTCAACAAAGATTATTATGGCCTGCAGGATAATGAGACGGTTGGCACACCGGGGACATCACGCGGGGCAACAACTGTCGCATCGGCCGAGAATACAGATGTCATCAACCAAGCTGTTACGATTACTGACGGCAGTGGGTTAAAACTCGGGCCTGAAACCGTACAGCTTTCAAGCAATGACTTTGTTGACAGTTTTGATCAGAAGAAATTCTACGTTGTCAAAGACGCAAGCGGTAAGTTGAGTACAGGTGATGCTGGCGACTATACGGCGGATGCCAAAGGGAAAATTGCGATTGTCAAACGTGGCAGTCTGACTTTCACTGACAAGCAGAAATATGCCGAGGCCGCTGGGGCAGCAGGCTTAATCATTGTTAATAATGATGGCACATCCACACCTTTGACTTCGATTTCTCTAACGGCTACTTTTCCTACTTTTGGTCTTTCCAATACGACTGGTCAAAAACTGGTTGACTGGGTAACTGCGCATCCAAATGACAGTCTGGGCGTAAAAATTGCCTTGGCGTTGTTGCCAAATCAAAATTATAAAGCAGATCGGATGTCAAGTTTCACTTCATATGGCCCTGTATCTGATCTTTCCTTTAAGCCTGATATTACAGCGCCGGGTGGTAATATTTGGTCAACGCAAAACAACAATGGTTATACGAATATGTCGGGGACCTCAATGGCATCTCCATTTATCGCCGGCTCTCAGGCACTTCTAAAACAAGCGCTAAATAATAAAGACAATGAATTCTATGCCGATTATAAGCAACTTAAAGGCACAGCATTAACCGATTTTCTCAAAACAGTTGAAATGAATACTGCAAAGCCGATTAATGATATTAACTATGATAATGTCATCGTCTCTCCACGCCGACAGGGAGCAGGGTTGGTGGATGTCAAAGCCGCGATTGATGCTTTGGAGAAGAATCCATCAACGGTTGTTTCGGAAAACGGCTATCCTGCTGTTGAATTGAAAGATTTCACAAGCACTACCAAAACGTTTAAGTTGACGTTTACCAACCGCACCAAACATCAGCTGACGTATCAAATGACTAGCAATGAAGATACCAATGCGGTTTATACTTCGGCTACCGATCCGAATTCAGGCGTGCTCTATGACAAGAAAATTACTGATGCGGCAGTCAAGCCGGATACCGATATTGTGGTACCAGCTGGAAAATCCCTGCAGGTACCGTTCACGCTTTCACTGCCTAAGACTTTTGATCAGCAACAGTTTGTTGAAGGGTTCTTGAACTTCAAGGGAAATGATGGCTCGAGTCTCAACTTGCCATATATGGGCTTCTTTGGTGATTGGAATGACGGGAAGATCGTGGATAGTCTGAATGGTGTGACTTACGATCCAACTGGTGGCAATTATGGGACTGTTCCGATGCTCACCAATAAGAAAACCGGCAGTCAATATTACGGCGGCTTAGTCACGGATGCCAGTGGCAAGCAAACGGTTGATGATAAAGCAGTGGCCTTTTCGAGCGATAAGAACGCACTTTATAACGACATCAGCATGCAATACTACCTGTTACGCAATATTAGCGACGTGCAAGTCGATGTGCTGGATAATCACGGCAACAAAGTAACAACACTCAGCAGCTCGAATAACCAGACTAAGACTTATTATGATTCAACTGGTCGCAACTATACTTATTACCGCGCACCGGCCTGGGATGGCACGTATTATGATCAACGAGATGGCAACATCAAAACAGCCGCGGATGGCAATTACACGTATCGTATTTCAGGTGTTCCTGAAGGCGGCGACAAGCGGCAGACATACGATGTAGCATTCACACTGGACTCTAAGGCGCCAACGGTTCGTCATGTCGCTTTAACGTCTAGACAGGAAAAAGGCAAAACCACTTACTATCTCACCGCTGAAGCAAAAGACGATCGAAGCGGTTTGGATGCCACTAAGAGTGCAAAAACATCGGTTAATCAAGTCACCAATCTTGATGGCACCTTTACGACGACAGGGACAACTGCTGATGGCTACACAAAACTCGAAACGCCACTGACGGATAAGCAGGCACAAGCGTTGGGTCAAGGCGATAATAATGTTGAACTTTATTTGACCGATAACGCCTCAAACGCCACGGATCAATCAGCTTCCGCACAAAAGCCCGGATCAACTGCTTATGATCTGATTATTAATGGTGGTGGTTTACCAGATAAAATCACGAGTCAAACGGCTAACTATCAAGCAGGGAAGCAAGGTGGCACTTACACCTTTACCGGGACGTATCCAGCTGCTGTTTATGGTACCTATACCGATGCGCAAGGAAAGCAGCATGATTTGACGACCACTTATGACGCTGATGCCAATAGTTTCAAAGCCACTATGGCACTTGACGCTAGCGACTATGCGACGAAGGTTGATCTTTATACTGACCAAGCACATACCCAGTTAGTTAAGCATTTTGATACGAATGTCCGGTTGGCGGCACCTACTTTTAGTGACTTGCGGGTTAATGATAATCAAGATCAAACGTCCGAAAGTACCGTTAAAGTAACCGGAACAGCTAGTGCCGACACTAAGAAGGTAACGGTTACTAACGGTGGCACGACAACACCGGTTACTTTGGATGCCAAACATCACTTTAGTGGCGATGTACCCGTTAACTATGGGGATAATACCATTACGGTGACGGCAGAAGATGAAGATGGCAATACCGTTACCAAGCAGCAGAAGGTAAACTCAACTTATGATGCCGATGTTCTAAAAAATGCGGTGACCTTCGACCAAGGCGTCACTTTCGGAGCAAATCAACTGAAAGTTAAAGATGCTAAGTACTATGACCCTAAGACCGGGATTGCAACGATTACCGGCAAAGTCAAGCATCCGACGACGACTTTGCAAGTAGATGGCAAACAAGTACCGATTAAAGATGATCTAACCTTTAGTTTTAAGTTGAATCTGGGGACAGCCGGTCAGAAACCGTTTGGCGTTGTAATCGGTGATACCACGCAAGATAAAACGGTTCAAGACAGCTTGACCTTTATTTTAGATGCTGTTGCCCCGACACTGTCACTCGATAGCTCAACGGACAAACCTGTCTATACGAATGATCCGAATTTCCGTATCACCGGAACAGCGACAGATAACGTTAATTATTTGGAACTGGCAATTAACGGTAGTCAGGTTGCCAGTCAATATGAAGACATTAACTTAAACAGCGGGCAGCCGGGTCATATGGCAATTGATCAGACGGTTAAACTATTAGAGGGCAAGAACGTCTTAACCGTTGCGGCAACAGATAGCGGCAGTAATGTCACAACTAAAAAGATTACGGTTTATTATGAGCCTAAGAAGACACTCGCAGCGCCAACAATTACGCCAAATACGACTGATCCAGCTAAAGAAGTGACGTTGACAGCCAAGGCGGCAGCAGGTGAGACCGTTCAATACAGTACTGATGGCGGCAAGACTTACCAAGATTTACCTACAACGGGACTGAGTGTATCGGCAAACGCAGACTTTAAATTTAAGGCTGTTGATTTATACGGTAACGAATCGCCGGCAGTAGATTACGCGGTTAAGAATATTAAGACGGATGACCCGGCACAGTTACAAAAGGCCAAAACAACGCTGCAGGATTTGCTTACTCAAGCAAAGGCAAAAGCAACGAGCGCTCAATATACTGACGCCACAACTGATGCTTTGAATACCGCTATCGGATCGGCGCAGACTGCTTTAGATAAAGCTGATGCGACGATTG
Source organism: Lacticaseibacillus sp. 22 (assembly GCF_055413445.1). NCBI lineage: Bacteria > Bacillati > Bacillota > Bacilli > Lactobacillales > Lactobacillaceae > Lacticaseibacillus > Lacticaseibacillus sp. 22. The sequence goes on from NZ_JBVAYD010000007.1 coordinate 12,938, forward strand.
AAACACTCACAATGGCAACAACGCAGCTGACCACCGCAGTGAATCAGTTGGTTGATAAGCTGCCAGCAGACCAACAAGCTGCATTACTAAACAAGATACAATCTGCCAAAGAGGCGTTTGGAACTGATTTAGGTGGCCAAACCGATCCAAGCACCGGTAAAACGCTAAATGCCGAACTGGACGCTGTCGCTGCGCAAACGACAGCAGGAACTAGCACCGCCGATCAAATTGAAACCAACTTCAACAAGGTATTAGATGCTGCATTGAATCAATTGGCAAAAACAATTAAAGCGGCAACGCCTGTCAAAGTTGGTAATGCCAAAGATACCACTACCGGTAAAACCTGGTACGGTGATGTTGATGCTGTCATTGCTGCAGGTACAGCAGCTAAAACGGATACTGAAAAGATTGCACAATTGCAAGGTTTGTTTGGTTTGAAGACTAAAATTGCCGCAGCGGTTGAGGCAGCTGCCAAGACACCACAGCAACCTGGAGGCGGATCCGGAAGTGGCTCTGATACTGGTAAGGGATCTGGTAGCGGAAGCGGCTCTGAGGCAGGCAAAGGTTCCGGCGCTGGAAGTGGTTCCGAAGCAGGTAAGGGATCTGGTAGCGGAAGCGGCTCTGAGGCAGGTAAAGGTTCCGGCACCGGAAGCGGTTCTGAAGCAGGTAAAGGTTCCGGCACTGGAAGTGGTTCCGAAGCTGGTAAAGGCTCTGACACCGGAAGCGGTTCAGATGCCGGTAAAGGCTCTGGAACTGACAAGGGAAATCAACCAAAAGCCACACCATCAACCAATCCAAAGGGCGGCGACGACAAGAAACAGACGCAAGAAACGCCGGCACAACCAACAGGGACCGAAAACGCCAATAGTAATGGTGCCAGCAGTCAAGCTTCCACTAAAGATACGCTGCCAAGTACAAATGAATCGCCACGGCCGGCACTTGCTTTCTTAGGAGCTTTAGTCATGGGTGGTCTAGGTCTTCTTGGCATCAAGCGTAAACGCAAGCAAAGCTAATCACTATCTTTAAAACGATTCGTTACAAGTATCGACTACCGGTCAAGCGTTGTAACGCTCGGTTATGAATCTATGGTTTAAAAAATCCGACATACAGATATGGTGTGTAAACGCCATGCTGAATGCCGGTTTTTCTTTTGGTTAAAATAGACAAAAATCAATCACGAAGAATTAAATCGGACTGAATCACAGTCTGAGCAACTTCTGCACGCAAGGCCAGTTTTAAAGCTGCGGCACCAATGGCGGTTACATGATGATCAATCGTGCTCATGTTTAGTAGCCGACTGGAAAGTTGATTTTCCTGACCCATTAATGGCGGAATAGGGAGATGCTGATCAACAAAATATTGCCGCAATCCTGCCGTAATATCGTCACCATTACCCAAAATAAAATCAGGCTGTTTCGCCGCAAGCATCTTTCCAGCGCGATAACCATCTTGAAAAGTACGCATTTGATAAACCACCAAAGATTGCTCGGGACGGTGACCAAAGACATCCACATAACTATTAATCGTGAGTTTGCTTGTGGCACTTTGCGCGTAAGGTCGACTCAGCAAGAGACCGATTCTAGTGTGGCCTTGCCGCTTCATCCAGCTAAATGCCGCTTGATAAGCGGGAGTGCGGTCAGCGTAAGCAGCGGCAAGTTTAACCTGGCCCGGATCTTCGCAAACAACAATCGGACCATATCTTTGGTAACCGGCAATGGTGCTTAAACTAAGTCCGTGGGATGTGAAGATCAGTCCATCATAGGCTTGTCTGCGCAGTGCTTCCAGATAAGTGCGCTCAAGTTCCTGATCGTAACGCGAGGGTAAAATAACGGCGTGGTAGTTGCCGATCATAGCGGCGTTTAAGATTCCCGTTACCAATTGTTCAAAATAGGGATGATCGGTATGAGGTAAAGTGACACCGATTGTCCGGGTCTTCCCAGCGCTTAGATTCTGGGCCATCGTACTCGGCACATAATCAAGCTGTTTCATAACAGTCAGAATTCTAGCGCGGGCAGCAGCCGAAACATAACGATGGCCATTAATCACGCGCGAGACCGTTGCTGTTGAGTAACCAGATAGGCGTGCAATGTCGTGAATATTCGCCATGAAAGTACCTCCACACACAGTATACCAGTCGATTCACCCAGTCGAAAAAGCCGATATGGCATGCAGCGCGTTTAACGTGCACGCATATCGGCTTGGATACGCGACTGCGGACTTTAAGCAATAGCAGCAGTTGCCGTTTGAGTTACAGCTTCTAAATCTTGATTATCGCGGCTGTTCGTTGCAATCGCATCAAGCCAATCATGGATGGTTTGATCAGCAGTTGAGACTGGCACTAGCAGCACGACTGCACCGCTGATCTGCTGTCCAGCCGCCCACGGTAATTGGGACCCAAAGTCGAATCCGATCACCATTGGCGCGGATAGCTTGCTAACGTGTCCGTAAGTCAAAACAATCCGATCACTGAGCAGTTGTGTCTCCTCTGCGGCGCTTGCTAACAGTGAACTGAGAACTTCTTGATAATCAAAGTCATAGTCAGTGGTCAGCTTTAACGCAATCGCCTTCAAAGCCCCAATTTGTGTAGGGTGATAAAAGGGAAGTTCAGAGTAAAAATGTGTTTGCATTAACATGAAAATAGCCTCCTAATGAAAGTGAGCGTGAGCAGGAGCGCTTAGCAATCGGAGTGTAAGTGGCCTCAGGCGTGATGGCCGGGCTTTGGCCATCGCGTTCGAGGTCCTTACACGCAGACTGCTGCGCTGGGGAGCGCGTGATGATAAGCGCAACCAAATTTCGTTAACCTGTCTTCTCTAACAACCAACAAAACCATTTCCTAACTGCAAACACAGTGTAATTTGTGTAACGCGTTACAGGTCAAGCGCTTTCACACTAAAAATTTTCCTTTTTTATATGGAGCGCGAAAACCGGCGCGCTTAGGGAGCGGAGTGTAGGCGGCCTTGGGCGTGATGATCGCACTTTGACCCTCGCGACCAAGGTCCTCACACGCAGATCTCTGACTCAGTGAACGCGTTAAGGTTCTGCAAACTTACAGTGTCTTACAAAAAAGTCAGAATGAGTGCGGGCGGGTCGTGTTTTCCATATAATGGATGGGAATACAAACACGGAGGGCGCAAAATAATGAAGAGACTTTTTCGAAAAGTCGGAACGTTTTTTAAAAAACATCTCACAACGTTAAAGGTGCTATTTGTGCTGGCAGTCCTTGTGTTTGTGATTTTCGAGGTAGGCCGCATTAGTCAAGATCTCAGCGGCGAACAGATGCGAGCGAGTCTAGCCACGCAAAGTCCCGGGTCACTGATCATTTTGCTAATCGTGGGCTTGATTGCTGTGACGCCGATGCTGACGTATGATTTTGTTATTACCGAATTACTGCCGGGCGACTATCCACGCCGGTATGTTATTAAGTCCGGTTGGATTGTTAATACGTTTACGAACATTGCCGGTTTTGGTGGTTTGTTAGGAGCCAGTTTGCGGGCCAATTTCTATCATGAAAAGGCAACGCAAAAGCAGGTTCTATTTGCTATTTCTAAGATCGCCATGTTCTTGTTGGCTGGCTTGTCGCTGTGGTCGATGATTGGGATTGTGATTATCTTTGTTTTCGGGATTGGCGCTGAATTTTCCAATTATTGGATTTGGCTAGTTGGTGGGGCTGCATACTTTCCATTGTTGATGTTAGTTTCCCACGTGCGCGACAGTGAGTTCTTCGCGGATATGCCATTAAAGCGGCAGTTGCGCTTAACATTAGGCTCGTTTCTGGAGTGGGGTGGGTGTGCAGCTTTCTTCTTGCTCATTGGTTATTTTCTTGAGGTCCGGATTCCGTTGATGTCAGTGTTGCCGCTATTTATGGTAGCCAATGTGATCGGAGTTATTTCAATGGTGCCAGGTGGGCTGGGTTCATTTGATGTGTTCATGATCTTTGAACTCGGACAGTTGGGACTGGATAGCAATGTTGCTGTTGTATGGCTGTTGTTTTATCGATTGTTTTACTATGTGATTCCATTTCTGATTGGTGCCGGTCTGTTTGCTCAAGATGCAGGGAAACGTTTGAATGCTTATCTTGAAGGCTTGCCGGTTCAGCTGATTCGTAAAGTCGCGTTCGGCTTTTTGGTTATTTTCCTGTACTTTTCCGGGATCATGTTGCTGTTGCGCGGGGTAGCACCGGACTTGGCGTTTCGGAATACGCTTTATCAACGACTATATCCGTATACATTCCTATTTTTGGATCGGGTGACGAATGTGGTTGTGGCATTCCTGATTCTGGGGTTTGGGCGTGGTATTGCCAGTCGGGTCAAACGCGCTTATTGGCCGACTGTCATCGTCTTGATCGTCGCCATGATTGCGTCATTGCGCGAGGACAATCACCTGCGTTTTATCGTTTTTTTGGTATTGGTTGTCCTGGCCTTGATTTTGACGCGGCGGGAACTGACTCGTGAACGGCTGGCCTTATCGTGGGGCAATAAGCTGATTGATGGGGCGGTTTTTGGGCTGACATTCATCTTTTATGCATTCGCCGCGTTTTATAATGCCCCGGCGATTCACCATCGTCATGTGCCGGACGTCTTCTTATTCCCGTCCGAGCGCATGTTTTTCACGACTTTAATCGGGGTCATGCTGGCGGCGTTAACAGTGTACTTAATTTTCCGTTACTTGTCGGCGCCTTCCAAACCATTGGCGGATCCTTATGATGAGGAGCGCTTAAAGGCAGTGGTTGAAAAATATGGCGGCAATGAAGTCAGTCATTTGGCTTTGATGCGTGATAAGTCGCTGCACTTTTACCAAGTAGACGGTGAGGATCGGGTTTTCTTCTTATTCAAAAAGAAAGCGGACAAACTGATTATCATGGGCGAACCGATCGGGGATGAAACCCAAATGGCTGCGGCAATTGGTGATTTCATGAAAAAGGCCGATAAGCAGGATCTATCACTGGTGTTTTATGAAATCAATGAAAGCCTAACGATGAAGTTGCACGAGTTTGGTTTTGATTTTATGAAGTTTGGTGAGGAAGGTTATGTGGATGTCACGACCTTTACCTTGGCGGGATCAAAACGCAAAGGCGAACGCGCATTAATGCATAAATTCGAACGGGAAGGGTATACGGTTGAATTACTGCAACCACCGTTTGACGATGCGTTAATGCAGGAACTCAAAGCGGTATCCGATTCGTGGTTGGCTGGGCGTAGTGAAAAAGGGTTTAGTCTCGGCTTTTTCGATCGCCATTATCTCAATCAGGCACCGATTGCGGTTGTTCGCGGCCCGGAAGGTAAGATCGTTGCGTTTGCTTCTGATATGCCAAGTGGTAATCAGGAAGTTACCAGTATTGACTTGATGCGTTCAAGTGCTGATGCGCCGTCAGGAATTATGGATGAGGTGTTTATCAACCTGTTCCAATTAGCCAAGCAGCGCGGTTTTAAGTATTTCAATATGGGCATGGCGCCACTTGCCAATGTGGGAACGTCTGACTATTCTTTCATCGAGGAAAAGATTGCCCACTTGGTTTATGAATACGGCTATCGGTTTTATGGCTTCCAAGGATTACGCTCATATAAAAACAAATACGTAACAGAGTGGGTTCCTAAATATGTCGCTTATCGCAAGCGGACATCTTTACTATTCACGTTGTTGCAGATTATGATGGTGGTTAATCAAAAAGTGACCATTGCATCGCCCGTTAAGTGGTGGCCTAAGCGTTTGGCTTGGGTAAGCCGGCTTGGCCAGGGAATTGACAAATAAACAGTTGGCGGTAGATGCGGGCTAGTGAGCTACGCATGCTTGCGGACAAAGTGTAAAATAGTCGTTAAAGTAAATCTAAACGCGATTGTTTGCTCGGATCTACCTGTGCCGAGTTGCACGCATGCTCATGTTCAAGGAGGCTTTTATGCAGCATTATTATACGAACGATCCTGATCTTGCCCACGATGAACGCACTTTTGATTTCGAACTTGGCGGTCATCGGTTGCGTTTCACCACAGACAACGGTGTTTTTTCAAAGCATACCGTGGATTTCGGCAGCCGGGTTCTGATTGCAACGGTCTTGGCCGAAACCTTGCCTGATGGGCCGATTCTTGATGTTGGCGCTGGCTATGGGCCAATTGGGTTGGCACTGGCAAAGCATTTTCCGAACCGGCAAGTGACGATGAGTGATGTCAATGAACGGGCACTTGCCTTGGCAAAGCAAAACGCGGCTGATAATGGCATCACCAATGTTTCGATCATCGAAAGTTCTATGTACGACAGCATTGATGATCAGTTTGCGGTCGTCGTGACCAATCCGCCGATTCGTGCGGGTAAAGCCATTGTTTCCGGCATTCTTTCCGGAGCAGCCGCGCATCTTTTGCCAGGCGGCCAGCTGTATGCGGTCATTCAAAAAAAGCAAGGTGCGCCTTCTGCATTAAAGTTAATGAAAGCCACTTATGCTAACGCGGAAGTTATTAAGAAAGAGCACGGTTATTACATTCTCAAAGCGAGTAAATAACAGTTTTAATACGTGACGTGGTACACTCATACTAGGATAGAAAGGAGCAGATTTAGATGGCAAATTCGAAGTACCTAGCAGCAGGTGCCGTTGCCGCTGCTGTCATTGCAACCGGCGCATTTGTTTGTGCCAAGAATTTAACGGAATATTTTGAACGCAGGCATCAGCGGAAACAGGTTGAAGGCTTCGTCAAGAAGATTTTTGGTGACAATGATCGGGTTCAAAGCATTTTGGACAAATTAAGCGATGATGACGTGGCCAATCTGCTCCGGGTCAGTGATAAGTTGCGCAGCCTCAAAGACAGCGCCAGTGAGTATGCCGGATCAGCCCGCGAACAAGGGCTGGCCGCATTTGATCGCTTGAAAGCAGCATTGAGTCGTTGAGCGTTTGAAACAGTTTTAAAGAATCAATCATCTAAAAAGAACCGGCCATGGGAAAATTTCCTTGTGGGCGGTTCTTTTAAATGGTTACAATAAGAAGAATCGGTATGAGGCGAGTTTGGCGGTATATGAAACCGCTGGAGGCTTGTGCTGACAATCACACTAAAATGGAGGCTGCTTTTTCACGATGGCAATGACGGATTCGGAAATCAATCAATATATGATCGCGGCACTGGCCGAAGCAAAAAAAGCAGCGGCTATCGGCGAGGTGCCAATTGGAGCCGTCGTTGTGCATGACCAGCAAATCATAGGTCGTGGGTATAACTTGCGCGAGACAACGCAGGATGCAACCCAGCATGCGGAAATCTTGGCGATTCAGGCAGCCTGCCGTCAACTTGGCACCTGGCGTTTAGAAGATTGCAGTTTGTTTGTGACATTAGAACCTTGTCCCATGTGCGCAGGGACAATGATTAATGCACGAATTGCTACCTGTTATTTTGGTGCGACTGATCCGAAAGCAGGGGTAGCGGGTACTTTTTATAATTTGCTGGAAGATACCCGATTCAATCACCAAGTTGCTGTTGTCCCCGGGATTCAAGCCATTGCAAGTGCTGCCTTATTGCAAGATTTTTTCCGTGCGATTCGGGCAAAACGAAAAGCGGCCAAACAGGCTGGTCAAACGGATCGAAATCAGGTATAATGGTTTTTGCCGCAAGGCCTTAAGGCAATGATGGCTTTCCGAATTGTGTCAGGTCCGGAAGGAAGCAGCACTAAGGTAGGTTCGTCATGTGCCTTTTGTTATTGAGAAATTGACCGGTCGCTTTGTTATAAAGCGGCCGTTTTTGTTGTCAGAATACAAGGCATCTTCTGGCTTGGCTATGGTAAACTAGAACGAGGCTTTATGCTAAACGATTGAAATGTTAAGCCATTCATGAGGGGGCGAAAAGGTGAGTTATCAAGCGTTGTATCGGGTCTGGCGCCCGCAGCAATTTAAGGATGTTATTGGGCAGGATGCGATTACCAAGACGCTGAAGAATGCGTTGATCACCGGACAAACGAGTCACGCCTATCTTTTTACTGGCCCCCGGGGAACCGGGAAAACATCGGTCGCAAAAATTTTGGCCAAAGCGTTAAATTGTCTCCACCTTGAAGATGGTGAACCGGACAATATTTGTGAAATTTGTCAGGCGATTAACGATGGCAGTCTGACCGATGTGATTGAAATCGATGCGGCATCCAATAATGGCGTCGATGAAATTCGGGACATTCGTGACAAGGCCAAGTATGCGCCGACACGAGCACGCGTTAAGGTGTATATCATTGATGAAGTACACATGTTATCAACCGGTGCGTTCAATGCGTTATTAAAAACGTTAGAAGAACCGCCAGCACATGTGGTTTTCATTCTCGCAACCACCGAGCCGCATAAAATTCCGGCAACGATTATTTCGCGGACGCAGCGGTTTGATTTTCGCCGGATTACGCCAGAAGATATTGTGAAGCGGATGCGTTTTATCCTTGATGACAAGCAGATCACCTATGATGATGCAGCACTCAAGGTCATTGCCAAAGCAGCTGAAGGCGGCATGCGTGATGCCTTGTCAATCCTGGATCAGGTGTTGAGTTTTGGCGATAATCACGTGACGACTGAGGATGCGCTTGATGTCACCGGTGGCGTCACCACAGCCGTTTTAGGCAAATATCTGGCGGCGGTGTTGGCTAAGGATCATGCGCAGGCTTTGAAAATGGTCGAGGATTTGCTGGCAGCCGGTAAAGATGCCGGCCGCCTCATTGAAGACCTGATTGAGTATCTGCGTGATTTATTGGTCAATCAACAAGCACCTGCGTTATTAGGCGAGTTAGAAAAAAGCCTGCTAGACGATCAATTCAAGATTTTGAGCGAAAACTTCAAACCGACGCAGATTTACCATATGATTGACGTGTTAAATACGACGCAGCAACAATTGCGGATGACCAATCACCCGGAAATTTATCTGGAAGTTGCCACGGTTCGGCTAAGCGAGACCGCTAAACCGGTTGTCGAAGCTGCGCCTGAGCCTGCCGTGACGCCGCAACTTGAGCAGCTATCGGCCAAAGTCAAACAGTTGAGCGATCAACTTAAGCGGGTAGAAGCAAATGGTGGTACGATTGCACCGCCACCGCGTACCCGCCGAGTCAAAAAACAAAAAGCCAATCATGTTAATCGTAAGGCAATTTATCCGATTCTTGGCGCGGCAACCAAGCAGGATTTAACCAATTTAAAAGATGTCTGGCCTGACCTTTTGGGAATGCTGAGTATTACCAAACGTGCGATGATGAAGGTCAGTGAGCCGGTAGCAGCCAGTCCGGATGGCGTGATTGTCAGCTTCGACTATGATATTTTAGTTGAACGGGCCATGAACGATGCGGCCTTAATGACAGAACTAGAAACCGGATTGCAGAAGTTGACCGGCAAGCAGCCCAAGATTGTTTTGGTACAAAGCGATGTCTGGCCGACCATTCGCAAGGAATATATTCAGGAACTCAAGGCACCGGCAGCTAAGGCAGAAACGAAAGAGACTAAGCCACAGACGCCCCCGGTTGTCAGTAAACTGACTGAACTTTTTGGCAAAGATGCACCTAATGTGACAATCAAAAATGACTAGTAAAGGATGATCAAATATGCGTGGAATGGGTAATATGCAAAGTATGATGCGGCAGATGCAGAAAATGCAAAAAGAGATGCAGGCTGCGCAAAAAGAACTATACGCGACAGAATTCGAAGGTAAATCTGCTTCTGACATGGTGACCGTTAAATTCAGCGGTGAGAAAGTCATGAAAGATATTCAGATCAAACCGGAAGCAATTGATCCGGATGATCCGGATATGTTGCAGGATTTGATCATTGAAGCAGTCAATCAGGCAATGGCCGACATTGACAAGCAAACGCAGGATAAACTTGGCAAGTATACACGCGGACTTCCGATGTAACCCACCATCAAGCGGATTCTGTAAGCGAAGACGCCGCGGTTAATAGCGGTTAGTCGAATCATGTAGATGGTAAAGCTGTTCGTCATTTAGCACGATAGCGATCACGATTTTAGCAAGAGGGGTTACTATGCAATATCCGGAACCGATCAGTAAGTTAATTGATAGTTATATGCGCTTACCCGGCATTGGCGCTAAAACAGCTACTAGACTGGCTTTTTATACCATTGATATGAACAAAGACGATGTTACGGCATTTGCTAAAAGTCTGGTCGCGGCTAAAGAAGATCTGCATTATTGTTCGATCTGCGGCAATATTACCGATGAAGATCCGTGTGCAATTTGTCGTGACAAAAATCGCGATCAAAGCACCATCTTGGTCGTCGAACAGCCCAAAGACGTCATGAGTATTGATCGGGCTCAAGACTACCATGGCCTTTATCATGTGTTGCATGGGGTGCTATCGCCAATCGAGGGTCGCGGCCCGGAAGACCTTAACATTGAAAGCCTTTTGAAGCGGCTGAAAAAGAATACCGCCGTCAAGGAAGTCATTATTGCGACCAATGCAACGCCAGAAGGGGAAGCAACAGCCCAATACCTTGCGCGCCTTATCAAGCCGGCTGGGATTAAAGTGACGCGTTTAGCTCATGGCCTTTCGGTTGGCAGCGATATTGAGTATGCCGATGAAATGACCTTAATGAAGGCGGTTGAAGGAAGGACTGAGCTGTAATGTTCGGACGCAAGCAGATCAAGGTCAAAGAAGAAAAAGACGAAGAACTCATGATGCTTGTTTATCGAGTTCGTGATCAGATGGCGGCACAACGGAAGCTCGTGGCAACTTTCCGTGAAGTTGATGACCAGACAAAATCACAAGTCGCGCTACAGGCAGCTTTATTCGATTTTCTCTATCGTGAGGCGCGCACCCGCAAAATCAAGGGTGAAATTGTAGCCAAAGTTGCGGCTGAACAAATTGCGGAGTTCCGGGATCAGTAACAGTCAGGTGCTCGAACCGGCTTCCCTTTAGTCGGGAAAAGTGCTTCGCGGTGATGTTAGAAGCACGCAATATTTTACATTAACGGTAAATGGCGATGATCTCTTTTTCAGATCTAAGCATTTACCGTTTTTATGTCGCTGCAAATCTTGGTGCATGACTTTTATGAAACGGATTTAAAGATAAGTTTTTAATTGTGAAACATTTCAAGTAAAATGGACTTAATTCCAAAAAAGGAGCGGCATATCGTGACAGGCACTTTTATCACCTTCGAAGGTCCCGATGGCGCAGGGAAAACCAGCGTCTTGAATACATTAATTCCTAAATTAAAGGCGTGTTCGGTTACTTCTGTGCATCTTACCCGTGAACCCGGGGGCGCGAAAATTTCCGAGACGATTCGGGATGTGATTCTTGATCCCAAGAATACGGCCATGGATGCACGCACGGAAGCATTGCTATACGCAGCGTCACGGCGCCAGCACTTGGTTGAAGTGATTCAGCCGGCGCTTGCTCACGGGGACATCGTTGTTTGTGACCGATTTGTCGACAGTTCCGTTGCTTATCAAGGTGGCGGTCGGCAAATCGGTACGCAAGCGGTGTTACAAATGAACCAATTTGCGACCGCGGGGCTGGAACCGGATTTGACGGTTTATTTGGATGTGCCTGTACAGGTGGGCTTGGATCGGATCATGGCTCATCAAGGCGAACGTCAATATGATCGCCTTGATCAGGAAAGTCTGGCCTTTCACGAGCGGGTTCATGCTGCGTACATGAAACTGGTTGCCGATAATCCTAAGCGAATCGTCACCGTTGATGCGACTCAGCCACTTGCGGCGGTTGTCACTGCGGCGTTTATGACGATTACAGAGCGGTTCCCGGAGTTATTTGCGAAGTAAGGAATGGAATGCGCTAGGTCGTGTGCGACAATGCTAACTAGTGCAGGGAGGATATTATGAAGCTGATTCTTGCAATTGTTCAAGACAAAGATAGTAACCTGTTAAGCAGCCAATTTATTGATGCTAATATTCAAGCGACCAAGTTATCGACGACTGGTGGATTTTTAAAAGCCGGCAACACCACTTTTATTATCGGTGTCGCTGACGAACGGGTTGATGAAGTGCTTAAGATTATTAAAGAGACTTCCCAGACGCGGCAACAATTTATGACGCCGCCAGTTAATCTTGATGCGACATCAGATAGTTCGATTGCGTATCCGGTTGAGGTTCAAGTCGGTGGGGCTACCGTCTTCGTGCTGCCGATTGAAGCCTTTCATCGCTTCTAATGGCTGATTTTCTGATTAACACGCTGCAGCCTAAGCTTGTTGCCCAATTTGCCCGCGTCATTGATCGGCACCAATTGGCCCAGTCCTATTTGTTTGTGGGGCCAAAAGGAGCAGGGAAGTTAGCGCTGGCTGAGTGGATTGCGCTGCGCCTATTTTGCCAGCATGTCCAAGACGGTGCTCCTTGTGGCGAGTGTCCTGAGTGCGAGCGCATCTTAAACCATAATCATCCGGATGTGATGATGCTCAAAACCAGTACGCAAAGTATCAAGGTGGATGACATTCGCAACTTGAAACAGGAAATGAGCAAAACCGGGGTTGAAGGCAATCAGCGCGTGTTTATTGTGGAAGATGCTGATAAAATGACGGCAGGAGCGGCCAATTCACTGCTAAAATTTTTTGAAGAACCGGTTCCGGGGATGACGGTGATTTTAACGGCGACGGCTAAGAATCAGTTATTGCCGACAATTTTATCGCGGGCACAGGTGATTACTTTTCAGAGTCCGGATCGTAACGCTGTGATTACCAAGCTGGAAGAAGGCGGAGCCAATTCGCAGCTGGCGCGAGTGGCAGGGCGCTTAACCGGTAATGTCAGTGAAGCACAGGAACTATTGGCGTCAGATGATTTTCAGGATCGGGTTAATCGGGTTTTTCAGTTATTAGACCGATTAGCTGATCATGATCCGGAAAGTTTCGTGCGCGTGCAAACCCAGTTACTGCCGGTTGCCAAGGATGCCGAGGCACAGCGACAAGTCTTGGCATTGATCGGGCTGGCTTACGCGGATGCCTTAAATCGCCATTTTCAAGTGAATGCCCTGCAGCAGCTGGACATTCCTGCAATTGGCATTTTGGCTAAGTTATCAAGCCGCCAGTTAACTGCTTCCTTGCAAGCTATTTTGACAGCTCAGGTGCGGTTAACGCAGAATGTGACGTTTCAATCGGCAACAGAACAGTTAATGCTTAAACTCTTAGAAGGGTGATCTTGTGGAAAAGAAAGAACTGTACGATGGTTTCCTAGTCCTTGAGAAACACGCCCAGCAGATGCTCAAGGAAATTGCGGCGATGAAAGATGATATGGCGGAGACGCTTGAACGCAATGCGGAACTTGAAATCGAGAATAAGCATCTGCGTCAACACTTGGCTGAACTGGAAAAAGACGACAACAAAACCAGTGACGGCGGCGTTGAATTATCAAAATCAAAGCAAAACCTAGAAAGCCTCTATAATGAAGGCTTCCATGTTTGCCCAATGTTTTATGGCCAGCGCCGGGTCAATGACGAGCCATGTGCGTTTTGTCTTGATATTATTTATGGGGAGAATTGATTTGGAGCAGCAACGAAGCTTTGGTACCCATACAACCGGTACGTTATATTTAGTCCCGACGCCGATTGGCAATTTAGCTGACATGACGATTCGCGCAGTTGAGCTTTTGAAAACAGTTGATCTTATTGCGGCTGAAGATACCCGGCATACCCAGATGTTGTTGAACCATTTTGAAATTGCTACCAAAACGATTTCATTCCATGAGCATAATACCCAAATGCGCATTCCCGAACTGCTCGCAAAACTGCAAAACGGTGTTACTATTGCCCAAGTGAGTGATGCCGGTATGCCGTCTATTTCGGACCCCGGTAAAGAATTGGTACACGCGGCGATTGAAGCCGGCATACCGGTTGTTCCACTGCCGGGTGCTAATGCGGCCACTACCGCATTGATTGCGTCAGGGTTGCCACCGCAGCCGTTTTTATTTTACGGCTTTTTACCGCGCAAAACGGGAGAAAAGCAGCGCGTGTTAGAAAAGCTATCAAACGAACCGGCGACCTTGCTATTCTATGAAAGTCCCCATCGAGTGGGCAAAACGCTTGCGGCGATGGTAGCGGTGTTTGGCGATCGGCAGGCGGTTTTGGCGCGGGAGTTGACTAAAAAGTTTGAAACCTTTATCCGTGGATCGTTAACGGAATTACAAACCTATGCTGCTAACGAATTAAAAGGCGAATTTGTCATCATGGTAGCCGGCGCGACGGACAAACCGGCTGTCAACAGTCAATTGCCGCTTAGAGCACAGGTGGCAGCGATTGTGGCAACCGGTGCCAAGCCCAATGCTGCAATCAAGTTGGTTGCCAAGCAAAATGGCGTGGCTAAGCAAGTGGTTTATGATGCTTATCATGAATTGGATAAGTAAACGAATGTATTTTTAGAATCTGAGGACTGAGACAAAACCGAGCTTGAAAGAGAAGGGGTTTTCATGGGAGCAGTTTATGAAGAAGATTATCGAATTCCGGGTTTTCTAGGAGATCGATTTGGCCGCGCTGGATTGGCCAATATGATGAATGTCATGTTGGAAGTGTCGGAACGCCAATTGGAACAGTTGCATGCCGGTATTGATGCGATCAGTGAGTTTCATGCCGGGTGGGTGATCACCCAGTATCACATGGATATCCACCGCATGCCAAAGATTGAAGAACGGTTACGCGTCGGAACGGAAGCCACCACCTACAATAAGTATTTTACTTACCGCGATTACTGGATCGATGATGCGCAAGGCAATCGGTTGGTTTCAGTGAGCAGCAATTGGGTGATTATGGATTTGCGCACCCGTAAAATCGTTGATGTGATCCCTGAACTGGTTGAACGTGTCGGGGCGGTTTCAAACCGAAAAATTAATCGATTTCCACGGTTTAAAAAGGTGACCGATCCGGATGGTGAAGAAGCTTTTCATGTTCGTTATTTTGACATTGATAGCAATGGTCATGTGAATAACGCTCATTATCTGGAATGGATGGAAAACAGCCTGGGGTATGACTTCTTGAGCACGCATACTTTACGGGGCGCAGATATTCGATATGAACGTGAAGTCGCATATGGCACCACGCCGACCGCGCAATTTCAACGTGACCCTGATGACCCGACGCGCACCTTGCATCGGGTTGTAACCAATGACCAGGTGAATGCCGAGGCACAGATGATCTGGGATGACTTCAGTGCTTAAACATCGTAGGGAAAAGTTTTTGTTTGAAAATAAAAAGCAGTTCTAAGCAATTTTCATCACTTAGAACTGCTTTTTTAATTACCCAAACTTAACTCACAACATTATCCACAAAGTCAGCCAATGCCTGCCCGCGTTTGCCGTCGCTTAGGCCCACTTGCAGCTTAATGCGTGCCTTTTGTCCATTGAGACCTTGGCAGAAGATAATCCCCATTTTTTTAAGCTGAACCCCGCCGCCTTCGTAATTGTAAACGGCTTGAGCGACGCCATTGAAACAACGGGAAACTAGCACAATCGGAACGTGGCGGTCTAGCAGCCGCTGAATGGCTGGCAGCGTTGTGGGAGGAAGATTACCGGCACCAAGCGCTTCGATGGCAAGACCGTTGATATTATCCGGTAAGGCGTCAAATAAAGTGCCGTCCATTCCGGCATAGGCCTTGATTAAGAAAACCCGATCAACAAGATGATCTATCGCACAGACTTCTTGATTGATTAATTCCTGGAAGAAGCGCACACCATCTTTAGTCACCAATCCCACTGGTCCAAATGTCGGGGTGCGGAAGGTGGCGACGTTGGTAGTGTGGGTTTTGGTCACGAAACGCGCGGTGTGGATCTCATCGTTCATGACCACTAAAGTTCCTTTGTTCCGTGATTCATCGCTGGCAGCTGTTTTAATCGCACTCTGGAGATTCTCCAGGCCATCACTGCCAATTTCGTTACTCGAGCGCATGGCACCCGTCACAACAACGGGCATTGCCGAATCAAGGGTGAGATCAAGGAAATAGGCTGTTTCTTCCAGTGTGTCCGTACCGTGTGTGACAACCACACCATCTGCCCCTTCCTTTTCGGCGCGGCGGATACGCTTAACCAAGGTCAGCATCCGTTCAGGCGTCATATGCGGTGAAGGCAAGTTAAAAATCTCTTCATTTGTCAGTTCAACACCGGCAGGAACAAAGCTGTCGGCACCAAGCAAAGGGTTATGCTGACTTGGCATAATATCGCCATCTCGAGTTTCGGTCATAGAGATGGTGCCCCCAGTATGTAAAACAAGAATGTGTTTGGTCACGATTGGATCTTCCTTTCACACGTTATCGAGATTCATTATACGGCTTTTTTCCCAGGCGTGACTGTTAAGATGGTCACGTGTCAAAACCACTGGTAAGCGGTTTTGAAATGCTGCTAAATAAGTCTGGACTTTTTCCCGTTTGGCTGTAAATACTGTGGCGCAGCTGATGATGAGCGATGCCAAGGGTGTTTGAAAAGTGATTAATAAAATAAAAGATTAAAAAAACACTTCGATAGTGAAGTGTTAAGGGAATCCCTACATGAGGGAATGAGAGCAACCAGAAAGATGTGATTACGAGTCAATATTTTAGCAAAAGAGTCTGGCAGCATCGTTGGTATCACGCTAGAAAATACCGTGAAAGTTGTGAGATAAATTTCACCACGGCTTTTTTGAACGGCAATGCGAACATTTAAGGGGTTCCCTTTAGATAATTTTCGGTGTACGATAAGACTCGTTACAAAAATCTAGGAGTAGGAACCTGTGCGTTAAGTGCTGCCGGAACGGAATGTGAACGGCAGACGAAGACAGATGTCGCGGTGCAGGTTCCGCATTCGCCTGATGTTTAGGCGTCTCCGCAAAAAAGGAGATTGCAGCTAATGCAAGTTTTATCGTTTAGTAGTCCCAAGCTTTCCACTCGAAACATTGTGTATCTCGCCATGATGATGGCTATGCAGATTGTTTTGAGCCGTTTTTCTTTTGGCACCCCGTGGTTGAAGATTAGTCCTGCTTTTTTTGCCACTATTTTGATGGGGTATTATTTCGGACCATGGATGGCAGCAGCCGCAGCAGCATTGAATGATCAGCTGTCGATCATGATCTTTAATCCTGGCGCTAACTTTCCTGGGTTTACGCTTAGTGCAGCGATTGCAGCCATGATTTACGGGATGTTCTTCCACGGTAAGAAGGTTTCGGTTATTCGGACATTGCTTGGGGTTGGCTTAGTGTTGTTGATTAGTAATATTATTTTGACGACACTGTGGCTAAACATGATGGGCACGCCATGGCAAGGTATTATCTGGCCGCGCACGATTAAAAACGTGGTCATGTTGCCAATTCAAACGGCGCTGTCCTACGCAACGCTAAAAAGTGTTGAACGGATTCGACCACATCTTTAATTGACATTGTTGATTGTTGAAACCGGCTAAAAACAGCACTGATTTTCTGGCCATGATTTGATGGCAGAGGGTCAGTGCTTTTTTGATGTTAAGCAGGTGGCTGAGCGGTTGACTGGTCAGTGGGGCCGTTAATTGTTAGAATAGACAATCAAAGGTTTAGGCGGAGGATTTACTCGGCGCAGAAGGTTGCGTGTAAGGACCTTGGTCGCAATGGCCAAAGCCCGGCCATCACGCGCAAGGCCGCTTACACTCCGATTGCTAAGCGCTCCTGCTCACGCTCAGCTCACTATAACGCGTTCGCCAGCGCAGAAGTCTGCGTGTAAGGACCTTGGTCGCAATGGCCAAAGCCCGGCCATCACGCGCAAGGCCACTTACACTCCGACTTCTAAACGCGCTGGCTCGCGCTCAGCTCACCATAACGCGCTCCCCGGCGCAGAAACCTGCGTGTAAGGACCTCAGTCGCAATGGCCAAGAGCGGGCCATCACGCCTGAGGCCACTTACACTCCGGTTTCTAAACGCGCCGGCTCGCGCTCACCATACAGAAAGGGTGCCGGTTATGTATCTTTTGTTGATAGGTTTGACTGCACTGGCTTTGGCTGGAGTCGGTTTATGGGCCTTGCAGTTGGAACGGCAGATTATGGCGATGCAATTGACAACGCATAAAATGATGTATCCGAATCAGGTGCGTAGCGGGCGGAAGACTTATATTCGTAACTTGTATCGTGAAGATGCGAGTGCGCGTCTGGTTCGTCGAGTTGGGTTGATTGGTAGTTGGATCAGCGGGCTGGCGTTTGCCGTGGCACTTGGAAATCAATTTTATACCGAGTTGCGCCATTTGCCGTTTATTAGCCGTCTTTATGTGATGGCTACGAATTATTTGACAACGCGTGATCTTGCTTTGTGGGTCGTGATGATCAGTGTTATAGTTGCCGGCTTGGCCTGGATTTGGTTGGCAAAATGGTTACACGATCGCTTGTTAGCGGAGAATGAAGCTACTGGGATTCAAAGTGCAACCGACTTGTATTGGACTCCAGAAGGTGTGATTCATCAACGTCTGTGGCTTAAGATCTTGTTACAGGTGCTGCTTATTGTCGGCAGCGTGCTTCTTTTGCTGGCGGCTTTAAACGGTGCTTTGCCTGATCCTGGTCAAGCGTGGATTTAATGTTGATTTAATCTAACCCTGCTACTCTTTCAAAAAGTGATGGTTTTGCTGTCAATTGGTTGCTCAATCATAGCAGTATAAGTACACACCTATATTCTAAGCTCTGCATATACATGCTCACGCTTCGAGGCTATTTGTGATAAACTATTGCCATGATTGTATCGCCGGAGGGAGGTTTAAATATGCGATTATTAGCACTTGATACCTCAAATGAGGCGATGTCGGTTGCAGTGTTGGATAATGATCGATTATTGGCGCAAACAACGATTAATCACAAGCGAACGCACAGCGAACAATTGCTGCCGACCATTGACGAATTGGTTGCTGCAAGTGGCTTACAACCTGAAGATTTAGATAAAATTATCGTTGCTGATGGTCCGGGATCCTATACCGGTATTCGAATTGCGGTCACTACTGGCAAAACACTGGCGTATACGCTAAACATTGCGTTGGTTGGTGTTTCCAGCTTGGCCGTTTTAGCGTCAAACATCAGTGCCACTAAAGCGATGATTGTGCCGATTATGAATGCGCGCCGGAATAATGTGTTCACGGGGGTTTATCAGTGGGACAAAGGTAAACTGCTGAATGTGGTGACGGATCGACATGTTCCATTGACGCTGCTGCTCACGGAGTTATCGACCTTGCACCAGCCAGTCATTTTTGTTGGCGTAGATGCTGCCATGTTTCGGAGCCAGATTATTGAGGCACTTGGCGGATTGGCACATTTTGCCCCGGATTGGCTGAATTTGCCCCAAGCATTGCGACTAGGACAGCTTGGCAAAGACTTGCCACCGGTTTCGGTTTATGACTTTGTACCGCGCTATTTACGCTTAACAGAAGCCGAAAACAACTGGCTTAAGGCGCATCCCGGCAAAGGACATGATGTTTATGTTGAGAAAGTTTAGGTCGTGGTTTGAACGCACGACGCCTGATGAATTGCAATTTAAACCGCGGACGATCAATGTTCGCAATAAAGAATATCTGTTGCGCCGAATGACGGAAGCGGACGTTGACGCAGCACTGGCCATCGAGCGTCGAATTTATCATGATACGCCGTGGGATCGTTATGCTTTCTTCTCTGAACTGCGCAAGGTACGGCATTCGTTGTACCTCGCCGTTGAAGATGCCGGTCAGATGGTGGCGTTAATTGGTACATGGTTTACCATGAACGAGGCGCACGTGACGAATATTGCTGTTGATCCAGCTTACCAGCATATGGGGCTGGGTCGCTTTTTAATGCAATTTATGATTGGCCGTGCAATTGATTACGGCAGTCAAAAGATCACACTCGAGGTTAGAACCAATAACGAGATTGCCAAACGGTTATACCGCTCGTTAGGTTTTCAAGATGGAAGAATTAAAAAAGGTTATTATGTCAGCAACCATGATGATGCGCTGGATATGTATCGGGAATTGCCGTAATTTCGGCGATCATCGTGATTGTAGGGGAGAATAATGTGGCAGCAAGAGAATTAATTTTAGCATTCGAAAGCAGCTGCGATGAAACCAGCGTGGCCGTTGTCGAAAATGGGACCAAAATCCTATCGAACATTATCGCCACGCAAATCAAGAGTCATCAGCGGTTTGGCGGCGTTGTACCGGAAGTTGCCAGTCGTCACCATGTGGAACAGATTACGTTGGTGACCGATGCGGCATTAAAAGAAGCAGGTGTGACTTATACTGACCTGACCGCAGTTGCCGTAACGTATGGACCGGGACTGGTAGGTGCCTTGTTGATCGGGGTAACGGCTGCCAAAACCATTGCATATGCCCATCACTTACCGCTTATTCCGGTCAATCATATGGCAGGCCATATTTATGCAGCTAGATTTGTTAAGCCATTGGTCTATCCATTGTTGGCATTAGCGGTTTCCGGCGGGCACACGGAACTGGTCTATATGCGCGCTGCCGGTGAATTTGAAATCATCGGTGATACCCGTGATGATGCTGCCGGTGAAGCGTATGACAAAGTCGGCCGGATATTGGGTATCCCTTACCCAGCCGGAAAAGAAGTCGATCGATTGGCCCATCTTGGTCATGATACCTTTCATTTTCCGCGAGCCATGGATAAAGAAGACAATCTCGATTTTAGTTTCAGCGGTTTGAAGTCAGCTGTCATTAATACGGTACATCATGCCGATCAAATTGGGGAAACACTCAGCCGTGAAGATCTGGCTGCGAGTTTTCAAGCGGCAGTGGTGGACGTGTTGGTTCACAAAACCCAAAAAGCGCTAACCGAATATCCGGTTAAACAGCTCGTGATTGCCGGGGGCGTTGCCGCTAATCAAGGGCTGAAAGAAGCGATGAATGAGACCTTGGCCGTTCATTTTCCCGATGTCGATGTCATTGTGCCGCCATTGCGCCTGACCGGTGACAATGGTGCCATGATTGGGGCTGCAGCTCATATTGAACTGGCAAAACGGCATCTCGCTTCTGAAGATTTAAATGCCGATCCCGGCCTGAGTTTTGCCCACGCGTAAAGTAATCGTCACCCGCGACAGCAATTTTATTGACGTTGTCTAACTGTTTTGGTTAGACTTAACTTATTGATAAGGTTGTTAACGAAAGGATGATTCCCATGGCTCAAAAAACGATCATGTTAGTTTGCTCCGCTGGTATGTCAACCTCGATGCTGGTACAACGAATGAAAAAAGCGGCGGCGGCAGATGGTATTGACGTCGATGTTTTTGCAACTGCAGCTGCCGATGCGGACAACAAGCTCGCCTCAGAGCCAGTTTCGGTCCTCATGCTCGGCCCGCAAGTCCGGTTTATGGAAAGCCAGTTTAAAGCCAAGGCTGACGAGAAAAAGATTCCAATGGCGGTAATCGACATGAAAGCCTATGGGATGATGGATGGCGAAAAAGTTTTACGCCAGGCATTGGGACTACTTGATCAAAAGGTTTAAACATCCCACCAATTAGCGTGCAAAAAAAGAACTGGTTCTAACAGCAGAATTTGTTGTTGGAACCAGTTCTTTTATATTCTTTTCATCTGACAGTCAACGGCAAACTTTTATCAAAACGAAAAGGGTTAGTTAGACTCATTTTGCATCGTTTCAAGTTGAATGCTTTTTTCTTCCCATGCATCCTCGGTCGTTTTGGTTTCCTGTTGAACCGCATCAAGTTTGGTTTGCAATTTTTGCATTTTAACATAATCGGTTAAAACATCTGGCGCGGTCATTTGCTTTTGAATGGCGGTTGCTTGTTGTTCCAATGTTTGCAATTTGGTTTCCAGATCCGCGACTTCACGCTGCAATTTGCGTGCTGCTCGAGCATCTTCTTTGGACTGCTGATAAGAAGTGGCACCAGTCGTTTCCGATTTGGTCATTGGGGACTCAGCCGCTGCTGCTTCGGCCTGAGCTTTGGTTTCGGCCAGCTTTTCCTGGTAGTAGTCCCAGTTGCCAAGATACGTGGTACTGCCGGTAGGGGCGATGGCGATAACGTTGGTTGCTAGTTCATTGATGAAGTAACGGTCATGGGAAACAAACAAGACCGTACCGTTGAAGTCTTTTAATGCCTGCTCAAGCACTTCTTTGCTGTTAATATCCAAGTGGTTCGTCGGTTCATCCAGAACGAGAAAATTATCGTGTTTCAGCGCTAACTTGGTTAATTCCAGCCGCGCTTTTTGCCCGCCGGATAACGCGCTCACTGGTTTTTGAATATCATCGGCACCGAATAAGAAGGCAGCAAGGACAGCGCGTACATCCTTTTCCGGCATCATCGGATGATCATCCCAGATCTCGTCAATGACGGTATTTTTGGGATTGAGTTGTTGAATTTCCTGATCGTAATAACCAACATCGACATTGGCGCCAAACTTGGCAGTGCCGGCTAAGAACGGTATTTTTCCCAAGATGCTCTTAAGTAAAGTTGATTTGCCGACCCCATTCGGACCGATAATGGCGATGCGATCGTATTTGTTAACCTGAAAATCGATGGGACCTGCCATTGGCTGATCGGCTTCATAACCGACTGTTGCCTGATTAACCTTGAGGACCTCATTACCGCTTGGTCGATTAGGCGTGAAATTAAAATGGACGGTTTTATCATCGCCGGTCGGTTTTTCCAGCACGTCCATTTTTTCCAATTGTTTTCGGCGTGCCTGTGCCTGTTTGGTGGTGCTGGCGCGGACAATGTTTTTATCGACAAAATCCTGTAGTTTGGCGATTTCTTCTTGTTGCTTGTTATAGGCTTTCCACGCTTGGGCCTGGCGCTCGGCTTTTTGCTTGAGATAGCCGCTGTAATTGGTTTTATAATGGGTTGCGTGGTGATGATCCAGTTCATAGATTTCCGTGACAACGTGGTCAAGAAAATATTGATCATGACTGACCGTTAAGATCGCACCGGGGTATGTTTTGAGATAACCTTCAAGCCAGCTCAGCGTTTCGATGTCGAGATGATTCGTGGGCTCATCAAGGATAATCAAGTCATGTTTTTCCAGCAGCAGTTTGGCCAATGCTAGCCGTGAGCGTTCACCACCGGACAAGGTCCCCACGGGTTTATCATAGGTGTCTTCACCAAACTGAAAGCCGTGTAGAACCGAACGGATTTCGGCCTCGTAGCCATAACCGTTTTGTTCATTAAAGTCATGCTGCAGTTGATCGTATTGTTTCATAGTGGCCGCAAAAGCAGCTTGATCGGCAATCAGCTTAGGATCGCCAAGTTTGGCCTCTAAATCATGGATTTGACGCGCCATCGCTTGAAGCGGAGCAAAGACGGTCAGCATTTCTTTGAAAATCGTTTTGTCGGAATCAAGCCCGGAGTTTTGAGCTAAATACCCAATTGATAGATTCTTCATGGTGGTGACCTGACCGGCGTCCGGGGGAGCAATGCCGGTCAGGATTTCCAGCAGCGTTGTTTTGCCAATGCCATTGGGACCAACAAGGCCGATGCGGGCGCCGTCTTGGATCTCCAGGTTCACGTTGGCAAATAATTCATTGCCGTTGAAGCTGCGGCCAACTTGTTGTGCCTGCAAAATGATCACAGGAATACCTTCTTTCACAATTAATCGTTAAGACCTAATATAACATAGTTTCGTTCATGGGCGCGCATTCCCCGCTGATACATTTAGCTGGCAAAATCTGCTTGTGAAGATGTATCCGCTTGCGTTCAGGCCATAAACCAGCTAATATAAGCAGAAGATACTATGTTGGACAGTTCACATGTTCTGCATGGGAATACTTCTACAGGAGGCTTGCTTACATGGCGGAAACGATCATCCCCAAAGCAACGGCGAAACGCCTACCCGTGTACTACCGATACTTGAATTTCTTGGCTAATTCCGGGACAACCAAGATCAGTTCAACTGAACTGTCGGACGCGGTAAAGGTTGACTCGGCGACGATTCGACGTGATTTTTCCTATTTCGGTGCACTCGGCAAACGCGGTTATGGTTATGATGTGAAGGATTTGCTCAATTTCTTCAAAAAGATTCTGAATCAGGATCGACTTACCAATGTCGGTTTAGTCGGGGTCGGCAACCTGGGGCATGCGTTGTTGAATTATAATTTTCGACAGGCAAACAACATCCGAATCAGCGCCGGTTTTGACATTAATCCTAAGCTCGCTGGAACGATTCAAAGCGGTGTTCCGATTTACCCGATGGATGAAATGATTAAACAGATTAAAGATCAGCAAATTGAAATTGTGATCTTGACGGTGCCAATTGATGCTGCTCAGCACATTACCGATGATTTGGTTAAAGCAGGTATCAAAGGGATCATGAATTTTACCCCGATTCGGATTTCGGTACCGAGTTATGTTCGCGTGCAGAATGTGGATTTAGCCACCGAGCTGCAAACATTGATTTACTTCCTGGAACATTATGGGCCAACGCTCAACGAACCAGAAGCCTGAATAAGACCGTAATGGCGTCGTTTACCTTTAGCAGGCAAGCGGCGTTTTTATGTTGCACTTTTCAGTGTACTGCGTATAATAGTACACATAATACGAAGGGAGGCGCGGTCATGGCGACTGAGTCTTATGCTCACTTGGCTTACTATGAACGACTGGTGCTCCAAATTAAAGCCAGAGTCGTTCAAGGCATCATGCAGCCAGGTGACAAATTACCGTCCGTACGGGAAATGGCGAAGCAGGAACAGCTAAATCCTAATACGGTCGCGAAGGCGTACAAGCAGCTTGAAGCTGACGGGGTTATCTTTGTTGAACCGGGACGTGGCTCGTTTATTGCCGAACCGTTGAAACATGCCAACGCAGCAGCAGTGGCAACCTTTCGCCCTAAATTTGATGCGTTGGTGGTTGAGGCGCAGAGTCTCGGTATCAGTCTTGCCACGCTGCATACCTGGCTAAATGAAAAGGAGGAACCTGCATGAGTCTCACCATCACGAATTTGCAAAAAAAGATTGATCAGCAACCGGTGCTAGAAGCCGTTACATTTTCGTTAGATCGCGGTCAGGTCGTCGGTCTAGTCGGTCCCAACGGTATTGGCAAAACCACCATTTTTCGCACCATCACCCATCAGTATATTGCGGATGGCGGAACGGTGAAGGTTGACGATCATGATTTGGCAACCGAACCGGCCCAGCGAGAAGCCATTTTTTATTTGGACCAGCAGCATTTGTTTTTCCGCAAATATTCACTGGTTAAAATTGCCGCCAACTACGCATTGCTGTATACCGACTTTGACCAAGCCGCGTTTCTGCACTTGATTGAAAAGTTTGGGCTAAATGGGGCCGCCCGTTTCCAGAGCCTATCTAAAGGTTATCAGGCACTGGTCATGGTCGCGTTGGCCTTAGCGAGTCAGGCACCTTATGTTTTCTTGGATGAACCATTCGATGGCTTGGATGTTTTGATTCGGGAAAAAATCGTCAATCTGGTTGTGGATGCGGTTGCGGATGGCCAGCGTACGTTTCTGATTGCCTCGCATAATCTGATTGAGTTGGACGGCTTATCCGATCGGGTTTTGTTTGTTAAAGGGGGACGCATCAGTCGCGATTTGACCCTTGAAGATGTTCGGCAGCAAGCGGTGAAGTTACAGTTGGTGTTTAAAACCAATAAAATTCCGGCAGTAGTCAAGCAGTATGGCCGAATCCTGAATATTCGCGGGCGGGTGATTGAGGCGGTTTTCCCGGACTTCAATCAGGAGATTCAAGCAGCATTGGCAGCGGAGCAACCGGTACTGAATGAAAGTTTGCCGCTGTCGTTGTCAGATTTGTTCAAAGTTGAATTTCGACCACATCATTCGGGGGTGAAATAATGTATGACCATCAGTTACTGAAGCTGGTTCAATCACGGCACAAAGTTCTGTTGCGCGTTGTGTTTGTGTTTGTTATTTTACTGGCATTTCTCAATCTTGGCGGAACGATACAAGGCTACCAGAATCGTCAGGAGTACATGCTGAGTCCTAGCGAATTTACCGCTACTAAAAGGCAGGCAGCAAAGCATCATGATGACACGTTTGCCAACATGTCTTATAGCCAATATCAAGAACAACAAAAGTATTTAATCGCTCCGCAAGACAAGCAGAAATTGTATGCACCATCCTTCACGGGACTGGTCATGACAATTGTTTCGTATGCTATTCCTTTGCTTGTCGGAATAGCGATGGCCGGCGTTGATCAAGCCAGTGGTCTCAATGCGGCACTGTTTACGAGCCGGTTTCGGCGCCGACAACTGTTTTCAGTTCGCTATGGCTATGGTCTTGCGTATTTATTAGGGGCAACAACAATCGGTATTGGGATCACGCTTTTAGGTTTTTATGCCGCCGTACCTGCGATGTATGTTGGTCTAAGCGGGGCTAATATTGTGGGTGCATTATTAATCAATCTCGCCGTCAACAGTTTTATGTTTACAGTCGGCATTGGGGTTGGCACGATCTTTGCCTCGCTATTTTGGATGGGCGTTTTTGGCTTGTTTGGTACGTGGTTTGGCATGAGCGCAATAGAACGGTTTATAAATTCGATTAGATTTTACGGCCCAGTCAAAAAGAGCTTTTGGCATACGCTGATTCCCAGTGGCAACCAACTTTTTTGGTTACTATTTATCGGGGCGATACTGGCGAGTGTCGGCGGTTATTTCCTGATAAGGTGGTTGTTTGATCGGATTTCCTTAGAACATTCAGGCGATGTCCTATTGTTGCCGAAGCTGCGATGGTTAATTCTCGCATATGCACTCGTGGTGATTCCGTATACGTTTGATGATTGGATCTTACAAAATCGCTTAATATCATATGTTGTCTCAATTGGCATGGTGATTGGGTTAGGCGTATGGTGGCAGCGGCGAGAACATGTAGGATCGCAAACATCGTTGAAAACCAAAACAGTTTGAAACTGGCTTTAAGTCATGAAGTTTATGCAAACATGCCTTTATGGCGTAAAAAAGTCGGCTCCAGCACGCATGAAAATGCAGCGCCGGAGCCGACTTTTTTGTGGGTTCTGATTGATTTTGATGATTGTTCGGCCAGACAGTTAACGGCCATTAACGATCATAAGGGGTATAAATAATGTAGTTTTGATCCGTTGTGGCTTCAAAGTCAAATTGCGAGTTCTTCGCGTTTTGTTTGGTTTCTTCATTGCTAATCGTTTCGGTTTGTAAGCCGAGAGCTGTGCGGAGTTTATTTGAGACTCGCTGCATTTCCACATCGGAGGCAATCTGATAGGCGCCGTCCCCGACCCAGGCATTGACGCCCTGCAAATGATCGGTTGAGATGGTCTTGGCGGCATCGCGATAATTCAAGAAGATACTTTGCATATCTGCGAAACTCATATTAGTGGCGATGTTCTTGGAAACCGTGTCCATAAGTTTGGTGAAATTACCGAGTGATCCCACTGATATGGCTTTTTTCAAAATAGCTTTGATCACTTGTTGCTGGCGTTTTTGGCGCCCGTAATCGCCTTCTGGGTCTGAATGACGCATTCGGGAATAGGCGAGGGCCATGTTGCCGTTTAGGTGCATGTTGCCTTTAGTGAACTTCTGGTTGCCGGTATACGGGTCTTGGAATGAAAATGGGACGTTGACGTCAATCCCGCCGACTGCATTGACTACCTTTTCAAGTGCGCCCATGTTAATGGTTAAGTAGTAAGAAATCGGGACATTGACCAGCTTGGAGACAGTATTGATGGCCATGTCCGAACCGCCGACGTTATAAGCGGCATTGATTTTTTGCATATTGAATTCTTTGGTACCAATCAGTTCAGCAGCGGTATCCCGCGGAATGCTGACCATGGTGGTTTTTTTAGTCTTGGGATTAATGACGGCAACAATCATCGTATCCGAGTTACCTTTTTCAATCCGTCCGTCTGCCCCCGTGTCAACCCCCAGTAGCAAAACAGCAAATGGTTTCTTTTGGGCAATATCCGTGCTGACGTGTTTGGTGGCATGGTATGTATTGTCAATCGCATATTTTGCCTGACTGTATAAGCGCAACGCATAAGCTCCGACTGTAAACAGGCCGACGACAAGGATTAAACCGATGAGTCTTCCCCAGTGAAATCGGCGGGGTTTTTGACGCTGACGGTGATTTGAGCGGGTCTCCATAATTTAACTCCTTCGTAAAAGCATTATTTTCCATTATAGGAGATTGTGGTGATGGGTGCGATTAATATTCGGTTACGTTTATAGGGCATGGGCAATGTAATAAAGCCAAACCATCCATAAGGCACCGACATGGGCGATGATCGGCGTGCTGATGGCGCCGGTGTGGCGATAATCGTAAGCAAGTACCAACCCGACCAGAGTTGCACTAAGCCAGTGGCCACCGGGTTGGGTCACGGCAAATAGGAGGCTGGCGATGAGCGCGCCGCCAAAGATACCGGTGACATTGACGAGATTGCCGAACAGAACTTTACGAAAAGCCAACTCTTCCAAGATCGGCAATGCTAAGCCAATGGTCAAAAAGTACCAAGGATTAGTCGTCATACTGGAAAGCTGTTGATGAATTTGACTGCTGGTTTGCGGCATTTTGAATAAAATGGTTTCAAGCCACGAACCAACCAGTTGCGCTGCCAAAACACCGGCAATGCCCATCACGCCCCAGAAGACGCGTTGCTGCGGGGCAAGAACGCCAGGTGCTTCAATCGCGTTGGCAATCACTAAGTTACGCTCGCTCAAAATCGCGATAATGAGTGCGACCATACTGATTAAGGTAACAATACCAAGGCTAAGGCGCCCAACTGGCAATACCTGAAAAATAAGGAGGTTAGCGATGAAGGCAACCAAGTAGGCGCCAATAATAGAAAAAGCATGTTTTTGAAGTGACATAAACGACTCCTTTTAAAAAATGTCTGAAATTAGTATAACATTCCGGAGTTTGGGGGTTGCATTCACCCGCAAAACTCGTTATAGTTACTTTTGTAGTTAGCACTTAGACACAACGAGTGCTAAATCAAAAAATGTAATGTGGAGGGATTGCCTTGTTAAAACCATTAGGAGATCGCGTGATTGTCGAGGTCGTTGAAGAAGAGGAACAAACCGTTGGCGGCATCGTTTTAGCCAACAATGCAAAACAGAAACCGCAAACCGGCAAAGTTGTTGCTGTAGGTGAAGGCGCTTTGACACCGGAAGGCAAGCGTCTGCCAATGGCCGTTAAAGTTGGCGATACTGTATTATACGACAAATACGCCGGCTCTGAAGTGAAGTATGAAGGTCAAGACTACCTCGTACTGCACGAAAAAGACATTATGGCAATTGCGTAAAAAATAATCGATCAATTTTGAGGTGAATAAAAACAATGGCAAAAGAAATTAAATTCTCTGAGGATGCACGTGCCGCAATGCTGCGTGGCGTGGATCAGTTAGCAAACACAGTTAAGACAACGTTAGGACCAAAAGGCCGCAATGTTGTTTTGGACAAGAGCTATGGTGCACCGGAAATTACCAATGATGGTGTCACGATCGCAAAGTCAATTGACTTGGAAGATCACTATGAAAATATGGGAGCCAAGTTAGTCGCAGAAGTTGCTTCCAAGACTAATGATATTGCCGGTGATGGTACGACCACCGCAACGGTTTTGGCACAAAGCATTATTCGTGAAGGTATGAAGAACGTCACTGCCGGTGCTAACCCAGTCGGCATTCGGACCGGGATCGAAAAGGCAACCAAGGCTGCAGTTGACGAATTGCACAAGATCAGCCACAAGGTTAACGGCAAGAAGGAAATTGCCCAAGTTGCTTCCGTTTCCTCTTCTAATGAAGAAGTCGGCAACCTGATTGCTGACGCGATGGAAAAAGTTGGCCATGATGGTGTGATTACCATTGAAGAAAGCAAAGGGATTGATACTGAACTCTCTGTTGTTGAAGGGATGCAATTTGATCGCGGCTATCTGAGCCAGTACATGGTTACTGACAACGACAAGATGGAAGCTGATCTGGATGATCCATATATCCTGATTACCGACAAGAAGATCTCCAATATTCAAGATATTCTGCCACTCTTGCAAGAAATCGTGCAACAAGGTAAGGCACTGTTGATCATTGCTGACGATGTTGCCGGTGAAGCACTGCCGACCTTGGTTCTGAACAAGATTCGTGGCACCTTCAATGTTGTTGCCGTTAAAGCACCTGGCTTTGGCGATCGGCGCAAGGCTCAACTTGAAGATATTGCGACCTTGACAGGTGGTACTGTTATCAGCTCCGATCTTGGCTTGGATCTGAAGGATACCAAGATTGAACAATTAGGCCGTGCAGGCAAGGTTACGGTTACCAAGGATGACACCACCATTGTTGATGGCGCTGGTTCCAAGGATGCCATTGCTGAACGGGTTAACATCATCAAGAAGCAGATTGCCGATACGACCAGCGACTTCGACCGTGAAAAACTGCAAGAACGCTTAGCTAAGTTAGCTGGCGGCGTTGCTGTTGTCAAGGTTGGTGCCGCAACGGAAACCGAGCTGAAAGAACGTAAGTATCGGATCGAAGACGCTTTGAACGCGACCCGTGCTGCGGTTGAAGAAGGCTATGTTGCTGGTGGTGGTACTGCCTTGGTAGACGTATTGCCTGCTGTTGCTGCTTTGAAAGAAGACGGCGATGTTCAGACCGGGATCAACATTGTTCAACGTGCACTGGAAGAACCAGTTCGTCAGATTGCCGAAAACGCCGGCAAAGAAGGCTCTGTCATTGTTGAAAAGTTGAAGAAAGAAAAGCAAGGCATCGGCTATAACGCTGCAACCGGCGAATGGGAAGACATGGCTAAGTCAGGTATTATCGACCCAACCAAGGTTACCCGCTCCGCATTGCAAAACGCTGCCTCAGTTGCAGCACTGTTGCTGACAACAGAAGCAGTTGTGGCTGACAAGCCTGAACCAAAAGATAACAACGCTGCCGCTGCCGGCGCAAACCCAGCAGCTGGCATGGGCGGTATGATGTAATTTCGCCTCGGCGTTTAAGGCTGCAAAAAACACCAGTCCCCAACCGGGCTGGTGTTTTGTTGTACATAAGGAACAGATTCGGGTAATTCTGACGGTCATTGAGGCGTGAAACAAGATGACCATGATTAACAAATAAAGATGGCAACTGAGAGGCATTAAGCGCAATAATAGGCATTGACCGGCTTTCCTTGGTAAAATAAAATAAATAAGTCATCTTGGTTATCATTTTAAAGTTGCCAGGATAGCGACAGTCAAGCAATGCGTGGGGTCCGTATAATGAATTTCTCGCGCTCACATTAGCAAAGGGAGCGGTTGATATGAAACTAGTTCAAAATCCGATTCGACTTAACGCCAGCCTGCATAAAATGCTACCGAATACCATGCGTTATCTCTATAGTCGCAAACCGGTTAAATACTTTGAGCTTTACACACTTGGTTCAGTACATGTTTATTATGTCGAAGGCTTTGACCAAATTGACATTGTGCTGACGCATGATAAACGGACAATCAAAGATACCGAGATTGATTTTGTCTTGGAAAAGTTATTGCCGGATACGCCAAAAGATGAATTGAAAATCGATCATGCTGCCAAAAGCGAGATTGAACATGAAGTCCATCGCAAGCTAAAGGTTCATGATGTTGTGATAGTCGAGAAGGCTTAATTGCCAGCGGTTACTTTTTCGGTCAGACGAAAGAGTGATCGCTTTTCTTTTGGTTTGTGCGAGTTCGTAAAATGGCGGTGTTGTTGCCAATCAATATAGGTTAAGATGGAAGAGGGTAGGCGCTGGGCAATTTTTAGCGTAGACTGGTGCATGTTTACTTTTTAAAATTTCAATTAAGGTTAATAGGAGTTTAAAATGATGCATTTGAAGCGGCTGTTTATTGGACGGCCATTGAAATCTTCCGAAGAAGGCGGACAACAGCTAAACATCTTCAAAGCGTTGGCGATGCTGTCGTCAGATGCTTTGTCAAGTGTGGCATATGGTACTGAGCAGATTGTCTTGGTTTTGACAACCTTGTCAGCTGCAGCAATCTGGTATTCGTTGCCAATTGCGGCGTTTGTGTTGATTCTCCTGATCTCGCTGACACTTTCTTACCGGCAAATTATCCACGCTTATCCAAGTGGCGGCGGAGCTTATGTCGTTGCGAGCGAAAATCTGGGCAAGAATGCCGGTTTGACGGCGGGCGCTTCACTTCTGATTGATTACATGCTGACGGTTTCGGTTTCCGTTTCGGCGGGGGCTGAGGCGATTACCAGTGCGATCCCAGCGCTTTATGGCCATCAAGTTGCCATCTCGCTTGTCATTATCTTTATTTTAATGGGCATGAATCTTCGCGGAATGAGTGAATCCGCTAATTTCCTGATGATTCCGGTGTATCTCTTCGTTTTGGTTATGACCGCGATGATTATCTGGGGGTTGTACCAAGTTGTGACCGGGGCCATTCCTTATAAGGCAACATCGATGGTCGGTGCCGCAATTCCCGGCGTTTCCATGGCGTTAATCTTCCGCGCCTTTTCCAGTGGTTCCAGTTCACTGACCGGGGTTGAAGCGATCAGCAATGCGGTGCCATTCTTTAAGTTGCCAAAAGAAAAAAATGCGGCGAAAACATTGGCCATTATGGCGGCTATTTTGGGCTTCTTCTTTGCCGGGATCACATTTTTAAACTACTGGTATGGTTTGGTGCCAATGGCAAAAGTGACGGTATTGTCGCAGGTGGCCAAAGAAACATTTGGCGGTACTGGAATCATGTACTATGTCGTTCAGTTTGCAACGGCGCTGATTTTGGCGGTCGCTGCGAATACGGGCTTTTCTGCGTTTCCAGTGCTGGCCTTTAATTTAGCCAAAGATAAGTTCATGCCGCATATGTACCTGGATCGTGGGGATCGCTTGGGTTATTCCAATGGGATCCTGACACTGGCGCTGGGGTCAGCGGCATTGATCACGATTTTCCAGGGGTCCACGGAGCGATTAATTCCGTTGTATGCTGTCGGGGTGTTCATTCCGTTTACGCTGTCGCAAACCGGCATGATCATTCACTGGTTCCGCAATCGTGGTAAAGGCTGGATAGGCAAAACAGTCGCCAACTTCTCCGGAGCCTTAATTTCCTTTGCCATTTTAGTCATTCTCTTTGCTTATCGCTTGTTTGATATTTGGCCGTTCTTCATCGTCATGCCGCTTGCCATCTTCTTGTTCTACAAGATTCGGGATCACTACGACAAAGTGGCGGCGCAGTTACGGTTGCCGGCCGATGTTGAAGAGCATGACTATGACGGTAGCACCGTTATCGTCCTTGTCGGCAATGTGACGCGGGTTACCCGAGCAGCGTTGAATTATGCCCAGTCGATTGGCGATTATGTCATTGCGATGCATGTGTCGATGGATGAGAATCCTAACAAGGAAAAGGAGACCCAAAGCGAGTTTCGGGCAGACTTTCCGGATGTTCGCTTTGTAGACATCCATTCGTCATATCGCTCGATTGAAGCGCCTACGATTCGGTTTGTGGACATCGTAGCCCGCAATGCAGCTAAGCGTAATTTCACGACCACGGTGCTCATTCCACAGTTCGTCCCGCGCAAAAAGTGGCAGAACATTCTCCACAACCAAACCAATTTCCGCTTACGGGCTGCTTTTGCTAGCCGGGAAAATGTGATTATTGCGACGTACAGTTATCATTTGAAGAAATAAGTTTCGGTAAGCTGCCGGCTGGATTGGTTGAATCTGGCCGGATTTTAGGCATTAGCGTTTCTCTTGGAGTACGTGTATGGCAAATAAAGGTGCTTCTCAGTTTAGACGATTCCAGCAGCGTTGTGATGAATATTGACATAGAAAGCAAGAGCTGGCGGAGCGGCGATGGGCTCAGCTGTGAAATTGGTCTTAAGCGGAGTGCCTTTCTCCGCTTTAGACCAAGGCCGAGCTTTAATACAGCACTTTGCGGGTTCAAAGTCGTGCCCACCACTCTAGCTGCGCGGTCGCCAGCCTTCACCACCGCGGAGCCAGCTCGGAGTCTCGGAAATCACTTAATTAGATTAGAACCGAGAAGAAGTTGACACTTACTTTTTAAACTGTGGGATTGACGGAACTGGTAAAATATGAATAATAGAACGTCAGAGAAAGTCAAAGGATAAAGGGTGAATTTTGTGCCGCAAAAAACCAGCGATACGCCGATGATGCAACAATATAATGCGATTAAGGCGCAGTATCCGGATGCATTTTTATTTTATCGGATTGGTGATTTCTATGAGCTGTTTAATGATGATGCGATCAAGGGGGCGCAGTTACTTGAGCTGACCTTGACGGCGCGGAATAAAAGCGCGGATGATCCGATTCCAATGGCAGGGGTGCCGCATCACGCCGTGCAAAGCTATGTCGATATTTTGATCGATCATGGCTATAAGGTAGCAATCTGTGAACAGATGGAAGATCCTAAAAAAGCGGTTGGTATGGTTAAGCGTGCGGTCATTCAATTAATCACGCCTGGCACGAATATCGATATTAAGGCCGGTGCGGCGAAGACCAATAACTATATCACAGCAGTTTTGCCGCACGCAGCCGGGTATGCGTTTGCTTACGGGGATGTGTCCACTGGCGAACTGAAAGTCACGGACCTGAAAAGCAAGTTCGCCTTACAAAATGAATTAAGTGCGTTGGCCACCAAAGAGATTGTGGTGCCAGAAGACCTGAACGACGAAGATGCCGCGATGCTAAAAAAAGGGGAGCGGCTGCTATCAGTGCAGCAAGACACGAAGCCGACCAGTGAAGGCAGTTATGTTTCCCAAGATTTAACTGATCCTGCCGAAGCCGCGGTGGTGCAGATGTTGATGGCGTATTTGTTGAACACCCAAAAGCGCAGTCTGGCACATATTCAAAAAGCAGTCGCCTATCAACCGTCCGCGTATTTGGAAATGGATCAGGATGCACGCAGCAATCTTGATATCCTACAAAATAGTCGTACCGGACGCAAAGGTGATACGCTGTTGTCATTATTGGATGCGACCAAAACCGCAATGGGCGGGCGCTTATTGAAGCAGTGGCTGGAGCGGCCATTGTTGGACATTGATGCCATCAGTGTGCGCCAAAATCAGGTGCAGGATTTGCTGGAACACTTTTTTGAGCGGAGTGAGCTGCAAGAGCGGTTGACAAAGGTGTATGATCTTGAGCGGTTAGCAGGACGGGTGGCCTTTGGAACCGTTAACGGGCGCGATTTGATTCAGTTGCAAACCTCGCTGGATCAAGTCCCGGCGATTCAGGATGTTTTGAGCAAGCTTGACGATGGCAGTTTTAAAGAACTTCGCGGTAAGATAGACCCGGTTAGTGACGTGGCCGGACTCATTCGGCGGTCAATCGAGCCGGAGCCACCGATTTCCGTGACGGATGGCGGCTTAATTCTGCGCGGTTACAATGAAAAGCTAGATGCTTACCGCGATGCCATGAAGAATTCAAAGCAGTGGATAGCAGAACTTGAAGCTTCAGAGCGGAAAGCGACGGGCATTCACAATCTTAGAATCCGTTACAATAAGGTTTTCGGCTACTTTATTGAAGTGACCAAGTCAAACCTGGATAAGGTGCCAGAAGGTCGCTATGAACGCAAACAAACGCTGACTAACGCCGAACGCTTTATTACGCCGGAACTTAAAGAAAAAGAAACGCTGATTTTAGAGGCGCAGGAAAGTTCAACCGCGCTTGAGTATGACCTTTTCCAGGATATTCGGGAAAAAGTCAAGGCTCAGATTAAACGGCTGCAGCATTTAGCCGCTCAAATTTCGGCGTTAGATGTGCTGCAAAGTTTTGCGACCGTTGCCGAGAATAACCATTATGTTCGGCCAACGATGCATGCCGGGACCCATGACATTAACGTCAAAGGCGGCCGGCATCCGGTGGTTGAACATGTTTTGGGGCAGGACAGTTATATTCCTAACGATGTCATCATGGACCGGGATACGGATATGCTGCTGATCACGGGTCCAAACATGTCCGGGAAAAGCACCTATATGCGGCAGCTGGCATTGATTGTCATCATGGCTCAAGCAGGATCGTTTGTCCCGGCTGACACGGCGGATTTGCCGATTTTTGATCAAATCTTCACCCGCATTGGCGCTGCCGATGACTTAGCAAATGGCGAAAGTACCTTTATGGTCGAGATGTTGGAAGCAAATGCGGCTTTGAGTCATGCAACCGCATCGA
Organism: Lacticaseibacillus sp. 22; assembly: GCF_055413445.1. Taxonomy (NCBI): domain Bacteria; kingdom Bacillati; phylum Bacillota; class Bacilli; order Lactobacillales; family Lactobacillaceae; genus Lacticaseibacillus; species Lacticaseibacillus sp. 22. Next base: position 48,879 of record NZ_JBVAYD010000007.1, read on the forward strand.
GTTTAATCCTGTTTGACGAAATCGGTCGCGGCACGGCAACGTATGATGGGATGGCATTGGCTCAGGCGATTATCGAATATTTGCACGATCATGTCCATGCCAAGACACTTTTTTCAACGCATTATCACGAATTGACCAGTTTATCGGATTCATTGGCAAAGCTGAAAAATGTCCATGTCGGGGCAGTTGAAGAACACGGCAATCTGGTGTTTCTGCATAAGATGATGCCGGGTCCGGCTGATAAAAGTTACGGGATTCACGTTGCCAAATTAGCCGGTTTGCCAGCTGACTTATTGAGCCGTGCGGATACTATTTTGAAACAACTCGAAGCGGCAACTCCGGAAAAAACCGTCCCGGCAGCTACCAGCCAAGTCGAGGATCAGCAGTTATCACTGTTTGAGGAACCTAAACCTGCACCCAAGAATAGTCCGATTTTAGCCAAACTTGCTAAGTTCGATTTGATGGATGCAACGCCGATGGATGCGATGAATTTAATTTTTGACCTGCAAAAGCATTTAAAGAAGAAGTGATTTTATGCCAAAAATTCACCAACTATCTGCCACTTTAAGTAACCAAATTGCTGCTGGGGAAGTTATTGAACGGCCGGCCAGCGTGGTGAAAGAATTGGTGGAAAATAGTATTGATGCCCAAGCCACCCAAATTGACGTGAAGGTGTCAGCGGCTGGTTTGCAAACCATTCATGTCAGCGACAACGGGATCGGCATTGACCCTGACGATGTGGCGACAGCTTTCTTGCGTCATGCGACGAGTAAAATTCTGACCACGCGTGATCTATTTAATGTTCATTCACTGGGATTTCGCGGGGAGGCGCTGGCAAGTATTGCAGCGGTTGCCGATGTGACGCTAACGACCGCTACCGATGCCGGGATTGGCGCTAAAATTCATGTCAAAGGCGGACAGGTAGAAAGTCAAACGACAGCGGCGCATCGTCGCGGAACCGATGTCGAAGTGAGCGATCTGTTTTTTAACACCCCGGCACGGCTGAAATATATGAAGTCGCAACAGACCGAACTTGGCAAGATTGTTGATATTGTCAGTCGGTTGGCATTGGCTAACCCTAAGATTGCGTTTACGGTCAGCCATGACGGCAATATGATGGTGCGGACAGCCGGTCAAGGTGATCTACGCCAGACATTGGCCGGCATTTACGGTTTGCCGGTCGCCCGGTCAATGGTCGACTTTCAGGCCGAGGATCTTGATTTTAAGGTGAGTGGCTTGACCAGTTTGCCTGAAACCACGCGTGCGTCGCGTAATTATCTGAGCTTGGTCGTCAATGGCCGCTATATCAAGAACTTTCAGTTGACGAAAGCCGTGATTGCCGGCTATGGCTCCAAACTCATGGTCGGGCGCTATCCTATGGGCGTGATTTCAATTCAGATGGATGCCGCTTTGGTGGATGTCAACGTGCACCCAACCAAAGCCGAGGTGCGGTTAAGTAAAGAAGATCAGCTCAGCCACTTGCTCAGTGAGGCCATTCGTGCGCGCTTAGCCAAGGAAAATCTGATTCCCGATGCCATGGATAATTTGCCTAAACGCGAGCGCTATGATCTTGATCAACTGGAACTGACCCTCAATAAAATCAGTCCTAAAACGACAGCAGTGCCGAATCAAGGTGCTGAAGTGCGCGAAAACGCCGACACTAACACTGGCAATACGCCGACTTCTCAACCAGCAGCGCAGACAGAAGCAGCAGTCGATTTAACCATCAACGACTTAGATGATCGGCCAATTTTTGATGAGCCACAGCGCTTGGCTGCTTGGGATCAGCGTTATCAAACGTTAGACGCCAATGTTGCGCCTGCCTTGGTGGAGGATACCGCAGCTTCGGATTTGAAGCGACCGGAGCCGACTGAACGTTTTCCCGATTTAACCTACCTTGCCCAAGTTCACGGGACCTATCTGCTGGCGGAAGCTGGGGACGGCTTGTATATTTTGGATCAACATGCGGCCCAAGAACGGGTTAATTATGAGTTTTATCGCCAGGCAATTGGTGAAGTCAGCAACGATCAGCAACATTTACTGGTTCCCATCGTGCTGGATTACTCCGCGGCCGATGCGATCAATATCCGCACGCATCGGGATGTGTTGGAAGCGGTCGGCTTGTATCTAGAGGATTTTGGCCAAAATAGTTTTGTGGTCGAGCATCATCCGACGTGGTTCAAAGCCGGTCAGGAAGAAGACACGATCAAAGAGATGGTTGATTGGGTTTTGCGTGACGGCAAGATCTCTGTCGCGGCTTTTCGGGAGAAGACGGCGATCATGATGAGCTGTAAGCGGGCCATCAAAGCCAATCATCATTTAGACGATCAGCAGGCACGGGCGTTATTGCAGAAACTGCCACAATGCGAAAATCCATTCAATTGTCCGCATGGCCGGCCGGTTCTGGTCCACTTTTCCAACACCGATCTGGAGAAAATGTTCAAGCGGATTCAAGACAGTCATGAAAGCGGGGAAATGCAGGCATGATTATTCTGGCGAGTCATTCACCACGGCGCCAAGCATTACTCAAGCGTATTATTCCTGCATTCGAAAGTCATCCTGCAGCAATTAACGAACGGGCGTTGCCGATTTTGCCACCACCGGAGTATGTCCAGAGTCTGGCCAAAGCCAAAGGAGAATCGTTAGTACCGAGCTATCCGGGGGCAACAATTATTGCGGCCGATACGATGGTGGCTTTTCAAGGAAAGTTACTGGGTAAACCGCATAGTCGTGCAGAAGCCAAGCAAATGATCACTGCACTCGGCGGCCAAACCCATCAAGTCTATACGGGCTTGTGGGTGCGTCTGGACAATGGCACGATTCGGCAGCAAGTCGTGGCCACAGATGTCACTTTTTGGCCGCTTGATGAAGCCGAAGTTGAGTCGTATTTACAAGAAGACGCCTATCAAGACAAGGCGGGTGCTTATGGCATTCAAGACGCCGGAGCTTTACTGGTTAAGGCGATCAATGGTGATTTTTACAACGTCATGGGTTTGCCGATCAGTACGTTGTATCGAATGTTGTTGGCGTAAGGCGTTTGCGCTTTTATTCAACCGTATGGAAATTCAGAGGTTATAAAAAGCCGCCCTTAGAGAAATCTAGGGACGGCTTTTTAGACGGCTTTTTACGGATATAGATACTTTAAAAACTCACAACCTGCCAATTACTCGGTAAAGTGAACGTGTAAATCTTGCCAATGGTTTTGCCTTGTTCACCGGATCCGGCGAACATAATAGCGGTGAAAATATTGGTGTACTGGAGTTTCTGCGCAGTCACGGCGACTTGCGGAATCGTACCGTGTGTCAGTTTGGTTTTGACGGTAGTACTTGGTTTAACGGTATGAATCGTTGCATCACCCGAAATACGATATTGATAGGCCATGTGTTTCTTAGCCGTGCCGATGGGGTGGCTTTGAATTTGTAACTGGTCATTCATGGGTGCTAGCGGTTGCAATTCAGTGGTTTCGTCAATCGTAAAGCCGATGTGATACAAATCATTCAAACTCAAAAGTACAACCGGTATCATAATTAGCAAGGCGCTCACAGCGATTGCCAAGGGTCGACGCCGGTTGGGTTTCATCAATACCATCGTCCAAAAGAAGGCAACGGCGCCAATAATCAACAGCAGAATAATCATGATGGGTGCCTCCGATCCATGGCATCGTTATTCAAAAAGAAACTCAGAACTAACCCTAAAGCGGCCATGACCAACGAAACTGCAAAAGCAGCACGATAGCCGGCAAGAGTTGCTTGATGCATCGCGTTGGTGTAGTCAATTGGATCCAGGACTTTCCCGCTAGCCGAGGGCGTGGCCCCTTTTGTGACGACGGATAAAACCGAAACCAAGATGGCGGTGCCGATTGAAGCCGCGACCTGCCGAATCGTATTGTTAACCGCAGTGCCGTGGTTGATGAGATGGGTTGGCAGTGCATTCATACCGGCAGTAGTGACGGGCATCGTTACCATGGTGATACCAAACATCCGCACCGTATAAATGGCCGTGATGTAAATCAGTGGTGTTGTTGCGGTGACAGTCATCAATGGCAGCGTACCGGCGACTAAGAGAAATAAACCGGCAACGGCCAAACGCTTAGCTCCGATTTTATCAAAAATCCGGCCAGTAATCGGACTCATGATCCCCATCATAATGGCGCCTGGAAAAAGGATCATTCCAGAGTGAAAAGCACTTTCGCCGCGAATCGTTTGAATGTACATCGGCAGCACCATTTCCACGCCAACCATGGACATGAAAGCAACAGCGGTCAAAATGACACTCAAAGTAAAGGTTTTCGATTTAAAAACCCGTAACTCCAACAGCGGGGTTTTGAGATGCAACTGCCGCCAGCAAAAAAGAGCCACAAAAACGATCCCAATCGCAAGACTGATGAGTACCTGTGAGTCTGTCCAGCCAGCGTCACCAACCGTTGAAAAGCCATACAATAAGCCACCAAAACCTAACGTTGAGGCAATAATGGACGGCACATCGATTTTGGGATGTGAGGTAGGCAGCACCTGACGCATGCTGTAAATCGCCAGAAGAACAACACCGGCAGCGATAGGCATAATGACCGCAAACAATGCGCGCCAGGTGTGATGCAGCAGAATCCAACCGGAAAGCGTCGGGCCAATTGCCGGCGCCAACCCGATCACAATGCCGGCCAACCCCATGGCACTACCGCGTTTTTCAGGTGGGAAAATGGTGAACATGACGGTCTGGAAAGTTGGCATCGACATCCCAACGCCGATTGCCTGAATGAGTCGCCCAAGCAGCAACATTTGAAAATCATTGGCGAGCCAACATAGCAGCGACCCCAAAAAGAAAATCGTCATAGCGGTTAAATAAAGATGTTTAACGTTGAATTTATCCAGCAGCCAAGCCGAAACAGGAATCATAATCCCCATAATCAGCATGAAGCCGGTCGTCAACCATTGAACCGCGCTGGCGCTAATGTGAAAATCCGCCATTAAGGTCGGGTAGGCAGTCGTCAGAATCGTTTGAGTCAAAAAAGTCGTAAAGGTCCCGATCAGTAGCGTAATGACAAGCAGCAAACGATTGTAAGGATGACCATTAACATCAGTTGTTGTCAACAATATCGTGTCCTTTCTAAAAACATTATAATCTAGTCTAGCACGTAAACTGACAATTTTGGGTAAATGGCCTTCACAAAATCTTTAAAAAGGGATCAAAGAAATACCCCACTCACCTTGTTAGGCTAAAAGTAAGTTAGTCGAACGAAAGGGGCGTTTAAAAACGTGAAAGTCCGATCATCGCATCAGCGAATTGAATGGATTGATGTTGCCAAGGGCCTCGGAATCATTGCGGTTGTGCTGGGACATTTCTATCCGCGCAACACAACCTTTTATGAAAGTCTGTATTGGTGGCACATGCCGTTGTTTTTCATGATTGGCGGTTTTTTTGTTAAGCCGACAACGCTGCCAACCTTAAAAGCTTTTCTAGCGCGACGTTTTTGGCCATTATTGAAACAATACTTTGGTTACGGCGTCGGTTTAATCTTGTTGAACTTTATTATTGAACAGCGCACCCCAGCGTTTACCGTTGATTATTTGCGACGGTTAATTTATGGTGGGACCGAATTGAATGGCTACTTGTCAGTTTTTTGGTTTGTGACGGTATATGCGTTCAGTAGCTTGCTGTTTAGCTTATTGCGCGGGTATTTGCCAAAAGTCTGGCACGAAGCAATTTTAATGGCCGGATTGTTCTGGTTAGGGTTTAGTTACCCTAACGCTGAAACTGTTTTGGGATTTCCGATTCCCGGCAATCTTGATTTAGTATTGGTTGCATTGCCTTACATGTTTGTGGGCTGGTGGTTATTTCATTACGCTCGCCATATTGTCACGCAACCATGGTTTATGCTAGTTGCGCTTGGTGTTTTTGCCGGTTTATTTGTTGCCCAGTCGCGCGGTCAAATCGACTTCTTGCTTTACATGAAGTCGCACCATCTAACGGATCCATTACTTGCTAGCTTTGTGCCGGTTATTATCTGCGGCGGTTTATTTGCCGGTGCGAAAACATTAACCGGAACCGTGCTTGGAGACTGGCTAGATCGCATTGGTCGTAGTACACTACCCATAATGTATGGGCACAAGGCGGTCGGCTATGTGCTGGAAAAGTTGGGCGATCCGAATTTACTTGTTTTAGTTGCTGCTGGTGTGACGATTCCTCTTTTCCTTGCTTACGCGGGCCGCTATGTGCGCGAACGCTGGCAAGGTGGAGGATTATATGCGTTTAATTAAACGAATACTGCTAGTTGTGGCGGTTCTAATCATTGGCTTGGCCCCAAGCGGTCAATTAGTCGAAGCCGACACGACACCGACTATATTTGTTCATGGTTATCGGGGGACCGCGTTTTCCACTAACCAACTTATAGAATCGGCGGAGGCTGCGGGGGTGGCCAAACGAAGCATGGTCGTGACCGTCAGTCCAAATGGCCAATTAAATGTGCAAGGAGACTTGCATGCCACAGCTGCACCCATTATTCAGGTGATTTTTCAAAACAATACGGCTGGCGAAGAAGTCGATAGTCAGTGGCTGGCCAAAATTCTAACTATGTTGCATCAGCGCTATGGCGTTACCCGGTTAAATGCGGTTGGCCATAGTATGGGCGCTTATGCCGTGATTGCCGCCGCGATGGCACAAACACCGGTAGAACTGGAAAAGGTAGTTGTGATTGCCGGCCCGTACGATGGTTTACTGGGATGGAATGACAAACCCCATGAACTGCAATTGGCAGCTGATGGGCGGCCTAGTTTAATTCGACCCGAGTACGCGCGACTTTTGCAAAGCCGTGAACACTTCCGAGCTAAATCCGTTTTGAATATTTATGGTAATGTTCAAGACGGCAGTGACACAGATACGGTCGTAAGCGTTAATTCGGCTTTGAGTCTAGGCTATTTGTTGCGAGGGCTAACGAAGTATCAAACGTTAGCAGTGACCGGACCGCATGCCCAACACAGCCGCTTGCATGAACACAATGTCGCCGTTGACCGCGCGATGTTGCAGTTTATCTGGGGCAAGTAGCCACCGAATGATGAGGCGTGAGGCAGTGGCGTGGAGGTAGCGGGCGCTGAAATCGTTAAAGTTAACGTTACTAATACGAAAGAGTCAAAAAGCGTACCATTTCTTGCAAAAGTCGAGAAATGGTACGCTATTATTTTGAAATGATGGGTCTTGATTGTTTTAATAAGGCCGCATATTTTTGTCTTGAGCTAAAAACTTCACCAACAAAAGCAGATGACGTGACAACATTAGTCTTGACGCTGGCTCTTGGCTTCCTTAACCTCTTCGGCAACGGTTTGCTTAACCGGCTTTGGGTCTTCAGTCACATCAAACCAGTTGGCAAAACCGCGGGAGAAATCGGCAACCGTAAAGTTAAAGTGATCGATTTTGACCTTGTCATGTAACTTTAGATCCGGATGTGTTTCCATGATGAAGCCGGCTATGGTAATGATTTCGGAGTCGGTGAACGCTTTAATGTCGGTGTGGAAATAGCGCTCAAAGTCCCAAAGTGTGGTCTTGCCGCTGACTCGGAAAACTTTAGGATTGTCGGTTTTGCGAATATATTCATCAGACACATCGTCAATTTCATCTTTAACAGTGCCGAAAAGTTCTTCATAAATATCTTTATCTGTCACAATACCGCTGGTGCCGCCGTATTCATCCACAACGACAACGATAGGCGTTTGCTTCTTGATCATCTGGGCTAAGATGTTATGAATCGGCGTTACTTCCGGTACATTAATGATGGAGCGCAAGAGTTTGGAAACCTTGACGGACGGATCTACCTGACCTTGTTTAACCAGATCATAGATGTAGACATAGCCTAAAATTTTGTCCTTATCGCCATTTGCAACGACTGGGAAGCGACTATAGCCTTGGGTTAAATAATCACGTAAGGCTTCTTTAACGGTGGTATTAATATCAATCACAAACAAGCTGGTGCGATCAACCATGATATCTTTGGCGGTCTTGTCGTTTAACTCGAATGCCCGCTGCATGTAGATGACATCGTTTTGTTCCATATCGCCTGATGTTACGGCGTTTTTACTAAGACTCAAAATTTCGGCTTGCGAAAAAGCCTCGTTACCTTCATCAGCCGGCTTCATGCCCATCATTTTGACAATGGCGGTCGCACTGACATTCAGTAACCAGACGAAGGGGAAGAACAAAATGTGGAAATAATGCAAAGGGGTGACAACTAACATTAAAGTTTTAATTGGATAGTCAATCGAAATGTTTTTCGGCACAATTTCGGTAAGCACCACTTCCAAATAAGTTAAAATAATGACCCCTAAAACTGCACCTACCGCATGTAAACTACCATTAGGCAAGCTTAAATGCGTCAACCCGAACAAATCGACCAGCAGGAATTCAACGGTGGTTTCACCAATCCACCCTAAAATAATACCTGCCAGCGAAACGCCGACTTGGGTTGTGGACAAATATTCATTCAAGTTGTGGACCATTCGCAAGGCGCGCTCGATTTTCGCTTTGCGGCCTGTGCCTTTGTCAATCATATCTTCCAAGGCACTCGGACGACTTTGAACCAATGCAAATTCACAGGCGACAAAAAATGCCGCGAAGAAAAAGGTGACGAGCATCACCAATAAATTGGGGACGATTTGGCCACTTTCCATGTATTCCATTCCTCATTTCATGTTACTTACAAACTTAATTTTAACATTGAATTGGCCGGATGAACGATAATTCATGAGTTGATTGCTTCTATGTTATGCTGAGATCGGTCAGAAATTATTTTGGGGTAGTTGCGGCGGCTTGATTAGATGGCAGCATTTGATATAAAGCGTCTGTCAGCGTGGTTATCTGCGCGTAAGAATCTGTGTTGTCATGTCAAAACGTGAGTGACCACACCATAAAGCGCGTATACGCCGAGTGCTGAGCGCGTTTGATCACGCTTATTTTGAATAGGAGCAAGATTAAGATGGAACAGGTTAAGATGTATTGGGAAACGATGAAAGTTTTTAAAGCGAATCCGGAAATGCCAAAGACGGAACTGATCAGCCAACCATTACCGCAAACGCCGGCACAAGGTTCTACTTCGCCGCAAATTGCTATTCGGAATGTGGATGTTTTTCAGCTTATGAGTGAATTGACAGGCAAAATTGGGGTGATGAATTTTGCTAGTCCGATTCATCCAGGCGGTGGTGTGATGTTTGGCGCCCGAGCCCAAGAAGAATCGATTGCCAAAGGAACTTTCCTGGTGCCCGGCATGAAGCAACATATGGCCGATTACTATGATGTCAATTGTCAACAGGCCAATCGCGGGCTCTTTAGTTCCAAACTGATTTATGCCGAACATGTGCGCCAGGTGTTTGACGATCAAGGTCGGCGATTACCGAATAAATATGTTGATATCGTCACAGTAGCTGCCCCTGATCGTCGGGTAGATCCACACTTAGACAACGAAACCGCCATGCATGATATTGCGTTTAAGGTTCTCCAAACGTTGCGCGCTTTTAAAATGCATGCGGTTGATCAGATCATTTTGGGTGCTTTTGGTACCGGTGTTTTTGGGAATCCCGTCAAACCGGTTGCCAAGATTTTTCGCGACACGTTGTTGATGCCTGAATTCGCCGGTGCCTTTAAACGGGTTTATTTTGCAGTTTATGATCCTGGGATGACGACAATAAAGGCGTTTGCCGCGGTGCTAAAAGGTGAAGATGAACAATAAAGGAGAGGTGATGGGCGGATGAAGCTTACAGTCATGCAACATGCAGATGCCGAAGATCTCGGGGTGATTAAAGAATGGGCCGCAGATCAGGGGATTGAAACAGTCACCTATCGACCGGACCAAGGCGATCCAATTGCCCAGTTAAATCCAGCTGATATTGATGGGTTGATTGTGCTTGGCGGGCCGATGAGTGTGAATGATGATCTCGATTGGCTTGCTGCTGAACGGATTTTGATTCGCAGTCTGAACAAACTTAACCGGCCTGTTTTAGGTATCTGCCTTGGAGCACAGCAAATTACCAAAGCGCTCGGTGCCAATGTGTATCGCATGCCGAAACCTGAGGAAGGCGTCGGGACAGTAAAAGGAACGGATGGGACGTTATTGAATGTTTTCCATTGGCACGGCGAAGCGATGAGTCGATTACCCGGCAGTCAGATACTGTATGAAAATGAGCACGCACTGCAAGGCTTTGCTTATCATGAGCGGATTGTGGGCTTGCAATTTCATTTGGAAGTCACGCCTGCAATGATTGCTGCGATTGGTGCGGCAGCTGATAAACCGCAAGCGCCGGTCAACGAAGCACTGTTGAAGCCGGGACATCAGGTTTTGACGGCTATTTTAGAACGGCTGTTTAAATGATCGACAATGATGAAGCATGTTGCCGAGCTGTAAACAAATACGAAACCAGGTGGCTTTGTAGCGGTTAAATAGTGATCTGTTTGCGGATTGAAGGCTGGATAACACAGACTAAATGAGGGCGATTGTGCCGACTGTTATGTTAAAGCTGTAATCTAATGTAATCTTTTGTCATAGAACTTAACCTAAACGCAACACGCCGAATACATGTTCGTAATACTCACTGACTATACTAAGCGACAGTTAGTTAAGTCACCACACAAATTCAGGAGGAACTCGAACATGAAAAAGCTCTTAAGTACAGTATTATTCTCAGCCGTTGCTTTATCTGCCGTTGCCTTGTCAAAACCAGGTCACGTTAACGCGGCAACGAAAGATACTGACACCACCGTCAGCGCACCAGCCAGTGATAAGACTGAAGCTGATGTCACTTATAATGGCGGTGCAACAACCGTTTGGACCTCACCGACTGTGGGACAGCAAGTTAAGCGTTATGTAGCAACCGGTGAACACCTTAAATTTATTAATAGTAAAAAAGTTTACGCAGAAATCTGGTACGAAACATCTGACCATGGTTGGGTTCCAGAACGTTATTTGAGCATCAACACCTTGCAGCAATTATCATCATTGACCAAGAAGGCTGATGCCACTGCTGCGCCAACTCAGACAACCTCGACTGCGGAACAGGTTGCGCAAACATCCACAGATAATAATCAGGCTGCATCCGATGCTGCTGCTCAAAGTGCTGCAGCTTCTAATGCGGCTGCCTCTAGCGCCGCTGCATCAAGCGCTGCAGCTTCCAGTGTTGCGGCATCCAACGCTGCTGCTTCCAGCGCGGCTCAGGCTGCTGCTCAACAGCAGGCGCAACAACAAGCTCAGCAACAGGCTGCGGCTCAACAACAGGCACAACAGCAAGCCGCTGCTCAGCAACAAGCACAGCAGCAGGCAGCTGCATCTCAGGCTGCTGTTCAACAACAGCAAGCACCAGCAACCCAGACGACCCAAACATCAACTAATAAGGGCACTTTTAAAATTAGTTTCTATGACCCGTCTGTTTTAGGTAGCAACATGGGTTACGAAGGTGTGGCTGCAAACCTGAGCGTCTTCCCTAAAGGTACTAAGCTGCGAATCACCATGTCTAACGGACAAGTGTTAGAACGAACCGTTAATGATACTGGCTCATTTGCATATAGCAACCCGCGCCAGCTTGACGTTGCAATGCCAAATAGTGCCATTCCATCAGCCGGAGTGCTTTCTGCAACCGTTGAAGTGATCAACTAAGCGTCGGCAAACTTTAATCAGTTAAAATCAGTTTAAAAAGCACGCGTCAATTCCCTAGCATTGGGAATTGCTAACGCGTGCTTTTTACGTGGGTTGCTTTAGAAAGATAATCTTAATGTACCCGTGAACTCAGTAGTAGATAAAGTTGTGCGGTTTCAGCCAGCCGTTTGTCGGTAACCTGGTACCAACGATTAATGACCAATTGTGAGCTGATCAGTTCTTCAACCGCTAACTGATCACCAGTTGGTTGTTTTGGCGGTGCAACGGCAGCCACTAACTGTCCTTTGGCATTCAGCAGAGCACTAAGAACCTGAGTGATCGCTTTTAATTCCGCTGGCGATTGGTCGAATGCGCCAACAATCAAATCGTAGGGACCCGTCAGCAATTTCAACCACCGATCGGGCATGATTCGGTAGCGGAGCCGATCAGAACTCGCAGCTGCACGCGCATTTTGAATGGCTTCGGTATCGGTGTCAATCCCAAGAACAGCTGTCGCACCGTGGTTCAAAGCATAACGGCAAAACCAGCCATCGCCACAATGAATGACAAGGACGCGCAAGTCAGTCAACGGTGGCATTTTCTTGATGAGTGCCTGCCAAATCGGTTGATGATCGCCTGATTCAACTGGCAGGTTGGGGTTATCTTGCATATTAGGATATGGCGTTTCCATAGGTTCACAACCTTTCACGTTCATTATAGAGGAAAAAGATGAACGATGTGTGACGAGATAGCTGGTAGGAGGGATCACGATGCTAACTCAAAATTCAAAGCAAGTGCGTCACCTGTCAGCGCCTTGTCTAAGAGGAATCTGAAAAAATGTCGGAAATTCAAACAAAAGTATTGCATTTCTCTAAGAAACATGAGAATATACTATACATACTTATTGCCCAGTAGTTCAGTGGTAGAATGCTTGACTGTTAATCAAAGGGTCGCTGGTTCGAATCCAGCCTGGGCAGGCCTTAATCGCGGATGACGATAATGTCCGCGATTTTTTATTTGGGCGCGAGCCGACTTCTGCGCCGGGTACCGCGTCATGTTGTGTTTGCGCTGATGCAATTAAGCGGTGGTTCTTGAGCGAGATGGCACGATGGTTCGTCAGTTTAAATTAACCAGATTAAAAAGAACACTAAAGAGACAGGCCATGAACGAATTTTTTGATCAATTGTAAACAAAACATGGTATGCTTAACGAAATACAAAAGCAGGAAGGGTGGCGTCATGCATACAAAGACGTTGACACGGATGGGGTTATTATTAGCTGTATTAATCGGGTTGGCATTTGCCCCACCAATTACCGTTGGATTCTTGGGTGTACCAATCGTTTTACAGAATATGGGTGTCATGTTGGTCGCCATGTTATTACCGACGCGTCCGGCGACCATTACGATCGGCATGTTGCTGGCGTTGGCTGCGTTAGGATTGCCAGTGTTGACTGGAGGACGCGGTGGTATTGCTGTCTTTATGGGACCGACAGCCGGCTTTATGTATGGCTGGTTGCTGACGCCGCTAGCGTACGTGGGCATCACGCATTTCCTGAAACGGGATTTCTGGCTCACAAAAGCAATCGGCATGACGTTTGGCGGCGTTTTGCTGACAGAACTTTTGGGCGCATTATGGCTAACGGTCACGACAAGTATCGGATTTGTGCCTGCCATTTTAAGCGTTCTGATTTATATTCCAGGCGACTTGCTTAAAATGGCACTGACCGTGTTAGTTGTTCAGCAACTGACCGCTGTTATTCCGGCGTTGCGCCAGAACTGAATTTGGTCATCAATCAATTAAAAAATACCGCAACCTGATCGGCGTTTCATGTGATCGGGTTGCGGTATTTTTAGGATTATTCTTGACGATGGGCGAATGCCAATCAAAACGGGAAGAATGACTGGTCGATATGACGTCATTAATCGACAAACAAAAGCTCAAACGTAAGGTCTTGGGTATTAATATTGACGGCAACGTGGCGGTTAAGATCACTGACCAGATTTCGGGCAAATGCCATCTTGGCCTCAAAATCTTTCAATTTAGCGGTAAAAGGCACCGAATTGAAGTCAAAATTCTCACCAATGAAGGCGGCATCTGTGACATATTTAAGGTTGTTTTGATCGTGCCGACTACCTGGTTTCAAAACAGCGTCTAAGTAATGATAGAGTTCCGATGGCGCGTAATGCAGCGGCTTAACTAGATCGGTTGTGATCTTGAAGTCTGGCGCATCATCGGCCATTTCTTCATTGACCTGTACTTGGGTAAGTCCTTGATATAATTTCAAAATAGGCACCTCTCATCTTTATTTTCTATTATAGCATGCTCAACGTTGCGCGATTCGCTCAAGTGCTTTTTGAAATTCTGCCTGCGCCAAAGCTGTGGTTTCTTTTGCTTGCGCTTTCTCCAGGAATGTTGTCAACTCAGCATTTGGGGTTGCGGCAAGCTCGCTTACAGCCCATGCGGCAGTCGCGCGAATCATGGGGCGGGGATCGGTATCGATCACTTCAAGCAAATGAGGGACGGCACTGCGATCGTGGAGATTGACAAGAGCAATGATCGCATTACGTTGCAAGGGCTTTTTTCCCCGCCAGGCGCCGGCAAGCTTCCCGAATCGGTTTTTGAATCCTTTATTGCTTAGCGTCAGCATCGGGATCAATTCCGGCATGACAGTATCCGGGTCAGGCTCCATTTCAGGATGAACGTGAAAATCCTTGCCTTTGTTGAACGGGCACACTTGCTGACAAATATCACAGCCGTATAAAACATTGCGAATCATTGGCCGAAATTCCGGGTCCATAAACCCCTTTGTCTGTGTCTGATAAGATAAGCAACGTTGTCCGTTCATTCGACCGTCGCCGAGTAAAGCATGTGGTGGACAAAAGTCGATGCAGCGGGTGCATGTGCCGCATTGACATGACATGGGTTCATCAGGGGCAAATTTAATATTGGTTATGATTTCGCCTAAATAGACATAGGAACCGAACTCGGGTGTAATTAATAAACCATTTTTACCGATAAAACCCAGCCCTGCTCGTTGGGCAACTGCCACATCAATTAATTCGCCGGTATCGACCATGGGTTTAAAGCGGATATCAGTCTGTGACTTGGCGGTTTTTTTAATAAAGCGAATGAGTGCTGCCATTTTCCGGTCGAGAACCGTGTGATAATCAATTCCCCAGCTAGCACGGGCAAAGCGCCCACGTTTGGGACCGGTTCGCGGTGGTCGGTCATGAATTTTCGAGGGATAAGCCAGCGCAATGGCGATAATACTTTGCGGTTGGTCGAAAATTTTATCCGGATAGAGCCGCTCGTCCAGATTCTGGTGTTCGAAGCCAGTTGTGTGGCCGGCAGCTTTTTGTGCTAAAAGGCTTGGTTTTAATGCAGCAAAGTTATCGGCTGTCGTAAATCCGATTTTGTCAATACCCAGATCTTTGGCGTGCTGCTTAATCGTAGCTTTAAGATCCATGAGCGCCACCCCTAACAATGGTGTTTGCCATTATTTTAGCTAAATGACCTGACGAACGCAAAAAATCGCCATACTGTAGATTCCTGCGTCGGTGAACGCATTATGATACAGTCATTTTAATAGACAAAAAGCGCCATGCGGTCAGGCCGAACAGCGCTTTTACATTACGCACTTCCCTGATTTAACTTCGGAAAGTGCAGGATAATGGGCAGGAGGTGAACATCGCTTTTCACGACGATGTTAAAGTACCGCTAAAATGTGAACAGAATATGACGATTTTGGCGCTAATTACTGAAGATAAAGTTCGCGTAAATCACGCTTTTCGGCGTCGGTTAATTGCAAGGCTTCCTTCAGGTAATTGTGCATGTTGCCATATTCAGCATCGATGGTGGCTAAGGCGCTATCAAGAAATGCACCGGAGACTGTGCCGAGATCGCGAATGTTGGCAAGCAAAGCATCGGTTGCACCGCGTTTGCGAGCGGCAGCAAGATTTTTCTCGACCATTGGCTGAATAAGATCGTTGGTTGCCAGATAGTCTTGGCGAATGGTGTGGCCGTCAACGCCTAATGCTGACAGCAAATAAACGGCGCCCATGCCGGTGCGATCTTTACCAGCCGTACAGTGAAATAAAACCGCACCGTCATTTTCCTGATGACTTAAAAGGATGTCAAAGAATTGCCGATAAGCTTTTTGAGCGGAAGGCATTTTGACAATATCGGCATAAGTTTTGACCATATTTTCAAAGCCAGCGTGGGGATCGCGTGAAAAACTTTTTTGTAGAGCATCGGCTTGTTCGCTGCTTTTGGTTTCATCTGTTGGGAAAACTGGGACGAAATGATAAGTCGTGTTTTCGGGATAACGGTCAGGTTCGGCTGCTTGTTCTTCCGGAGACCGAAAATCGATATCGGTTGTCAGGCCATAGTCTGCCAGATATTGCAGGTCGTCATCTGACAGTTCGCTTAATCTGGCAGAGCGAATAATTTTACGTGATTTAATCACTTGACCTGATTTCGTCTTGTACCCACCAAGATCGCGAAAGTTGAGGCCGTTTTTGATATTAAGAACAAATGGTTCCAAATTTAATTCCTCCATCGTGAAAACGTTTGACTTTAGTATACGCGAAATGGATGGTGACCAGCAACGGCTGAATAGTTTTTCGTGACGATAACGCGCTCCCCGGCGCAGAAGTCTGCGTGTAAGGACCTGAGGCGCAATGGCCAAAGCCCAGCCATCACGCCTCACGCCACTTATGTTCCAGCTTACTCCCATAACGCGCTCCCCGGCGCAGAAGTCTGCGTGTAAGGACCTTAGCCGCAATGGCCAAAGACCGGCCATCACGGCTAAGGCCGCTTACACTCCGACTTCTAACCGCGCCGGCTCGCGCTCACAAAAAAAGAGCCGTTTTCAGACGACTCCTTCATCACTTCGAACAACTATTCAGGCTGTGAAATAATAAGACCAGCAATGAATGCTGCGACGAGTGACTTGGTTCCTGAAGAAAGCGGCGAGCCGTTGTAGGTCAAAACGGAATTGTTTCCGATGAGATCTTCAATGCGGATCGTTGAGCCTTCTGCAGCTGCTTTTTCCTGTTCTTGCTGTTTCGCATACTTATCAGGGTATGCAACACCGAGCAATTCCAGTGGGTCGGTTTGATAGTATTCCGCAAGTTTACGAATACTGCGTTCACTTGGAATTGTTTGATCATTTTCCCACTTGGTAAAGCTTGCCGGGGAAGTATGGGTTGCCTTTGCAACTTCTACAATTGATTCGCCACGACTTTTACGGATTTGCCGTAAAACACTGCCAACACCATTTGTAATCATTAATTTCACCACGCTTCTTTTCTTTTTGAACGCCAAATTTTTAAAAATTAAGAATTCAGCTTACTCACTTTAATATAGCATCATTACGCATTAAATCAATCATAAAACCGCAAAAGTAAAGCATATTTTAATAAATAATGATAGCCATTCTGCAAGTTGTGTGTTAATGCTTCAAGGATGTTACTGGCATATATTTTACATGGTGTGAAGATAGATTACCATGTAAAAGTGCAAATTTATTTCTTGTATTCGTTTCCTCACCGTTCTATGCTTAAGTTAATTAGAAAGTTAGGATGTGAGCGGAATGGATCAAGAATATGATCGCTTGCTGGTGCCTGTAGACGGATCGAAGGAAGCTGAATTGGCTTTCAACAAGGCAGTTAAAGTTGCATCGGCCAATCAAGCACATTTGGATGTGTTAAATGTGCTGGATACCAAACAATTTATCGGCAGTTACGGCGGCATGATCTCAGGTGATGCAGTTTATCAGCTGACACAGGACGCACAGGAATATTTAGAGAACTTGAAGGATCAGGCAAAGCAGACCGGCCTGACAGATGTGGACATCCATATCCGGTTTGGAAACCCTAAGACAGTTATCGCAACCGACTTTCCCCACGATCATCACAACGACTTGATCGTGATCGGCGCAACCGGTTTGAATGCAGTTGAGCGCGTATTAGTCGGTTCGGTGACAGAATACGTTAACCGCACGGCTCCATGTGATGTTCTGATTGTCAAAACAAAATAAGCGTTTTATCGATGAAGAGTCGGCAGCGAAGGTTGCGGACTCTTTTTTGGTAAGCGCGAGCCGGCGCGTTTAGAAGTCGGAGTGTAAGTGGCCTTAAGCGTGATGGCCCGCACTTGGCCATTGCGCTTAAGGTCCTTACACGCAGACTTCTGCGCCGGGGAGCGCGTTATGGGCGTAAGCCAGAACATAAGGGCCATCTGGCCTAAAATGGCCGAGCTTTGCCCATTTAGGTTAGAGGTCCTTACACGCAAATTGCTGCGACTGCGAGCGCGTTATAGAAAACAGAGAATAACGCCGCCACTTGCCGAAAAAAGAATTCCTCCAAGCTACCACAGCCCCAAACGCAACACAATCATCTTCCGAAGTACGTTAACTGGCATTCTCGCAACTGACGGCGTAATGTATCGTTAACAACGATAAAAACTTGGAGGAATCCTAAAATGACAAATGCACATGATCGCGCTGAGCAGGTCAAAACAGAGGCGGCATTGCGGAAGTATCAGGCGCGTAAGCAATACACGGACTGGTTGGCCAAAATGTCACCGGAATTGCGTGCTTATCATGACCATGAGTGGGGCGTTCCGGTTCATGATGACCAAAAGCTATTCGAGTTACTATCGTTAGAAATTTTTCAGGCTGGTCTGAACTGGGAATTGGTCCTGCATAAGCGAGCCGCTTTTAACGATGCGTTTCATCAGTTTGATATCAAAAAAGTGGCTGCGATGGATGAGCCGGACATTGATGCCTTATTACAACGCACCGACATTATTCGCAATCGCATGAAACTTGAAGCAACGATCACGAATGCACGGGCTATTTTGCGAATTCAAGCGGCATATGGGAGCTTGAATGACTATTTATGGGCATTTGTGGATGGCAAACCACTTGTCAATCGACCTAAATCATTGGCTGAGATCCCAACCAGAAGCGCATTATCGGTGAAAATTGCTAAGGATTTGAAAAAGAACGGGTTTGCCTTCGTTGGCCCGGTAATCGTGTATAATTATTTGCAAGGCGCAGGATTAATTGATGATCATGTTGTGATGCAAGACTGATCCAATCAGCGCAAAAAGGGGCAAGAGCGTTGAAACGCATCCGCTTATGGGGGATTTTTCTGGCCATCCTTGGTTCAAGTTTATGGGGAATATCCGGTCCAGTGAGTGAAGCTTTATTTGATGAAGGCATTAAAGTTTCCTGGCTGATTAGCTCTAAAATGATCATTGCCGGCGTTGTTTTGATGACGTTAGCTGTTTGGAAAGATCGCGCTGCCATTATGTCACCGTGGCATAATCGGCGTGATGCGATACAGCTGATCTTGTTTGTATTGTTTGGCATGATCGGGATGCAATATATCTACTTTAAAGCAGTTGCAGTGGCTAACGCAGCGACTGCGACAATTTTGCAATATCTATCACCGATTATCGTTTTGGTTTTTTTGGCGTTACGATTACGTGAAAAACCGCGCCGAATTGATTTGTTCACGATTGCCATGGCGATGCTTGGTACCATGCTAGTGGTGACAAAGGGACGGTTAACACATTTGGCTATTTCGCCGTCTGCTTTTTTCTGGGGGGTGATGGCCGCCTTAGCCGCAGCGGCGTATACATTATTGCCGGCGGGATTACTGAAGCGGCATTCGCCTATTGTCGTGACAGCTTGGGCTCAATTACTGGGTGGCTTATTAGTTGATATTTTCGATCCTTTCTGGAAACAAATTCCGCACTTGGATCAAGCAGGGTGGGCCGGTTACTGGTTTATTGTCATCTTTGGGACGATCGTTGCTTATTCGGTCTATTTGGCCAGCCTACAGTTTATTTCACCGACAGCCGCGACCTTGTTAGACGCGTTTGAGCCGCTGGGGGCAACCTTGGTGTCGGTCATTTTTTTGCATATGCATCTAGGTGTGGCTGAGATACTGGGTGGGATGATCATTATTTTAACCGTGGCGATGATGGCACTCATGACCCCACGCGGACCTAAGCTTGAGGATCGTTCCGACTAAGTGGCTAATGCGCAACCTATTTTTAGGCAAAAAAAGAAGGACAAATGAACGAACCCTTGATAGCGCTTGGCTCGCAAAAAATTCATTTGTCCTTTTCTTTGTTTGTTTCTCAGGTGGAAACTTGAACCTATGCTCGTCAAATCAAAGCTTGTCGCAATTGCGATGCAGCATGTCCCAACAAAATCAAGCTTAACTTGCGTGTTTAACGAGAAGGTTGGGAAGTGCTTGTTGGTGCTGGTTGCGGCGTAATGCGAGAATGTAGCCGTTTTTGACGCGCAGACGATAGGTGACAAATAACTGCAGTTGGATTGGACGACCCAAATAGTCAATAATCGGATATGGTGTCTGATTCGTCGGCATGATGCTCATCCCCTTAACATCATTATAGAACCAAAAAGTGTCACAAGTTTATAACAATCATGCACATCAAACCCGATGTCCATGCTATACTGGCGTAAGAATCTGCGATGAATATGGAGGCACAACATGGATCAGTTTAGTATCAGTAATTTAGCAGACTGGCTTGAGGCCCATAATGATGAGCTCATGGCTAAGACCACCCAGCTGGATCCCACGAAGGTTTTTGCCATTGTGGATTATTTAAAGGTACTTAAGAAACCGGCTGAAAAATACTTGCACATGAAACAGGCTGATTATTACACCACTGAATCGGATCACAAACTCAATCTGCCCGATGATCAGGCACCGTTAACGGCGGCACATGATCGGATTATGGTGAATCACGTTGATGGTTCGATTAAAGATGATCATTTAAACTTTACATATAACCATGAACCGGTTTTTGACGGTGGTTATGCACCTCAACGCGATCTCAATATTGTGAAGTATGGGCTTGAAGTAATCGGTGCGGTTGCAACCAGCGGGCACATTAAAACTGTCAGTGCCGCATTGTCACCTGATGCAGTTTTGACGCTTATTTTAGCTGCCAATGCTTTTGCCACGCATCAAGCATAAATTTTATGCTGGCGATGCTAACCAGTCATGATCGGTGAGTTCATGATATTTTTTAGAAACCGGAACCCAAAGATGGGCTTTTAGGATAGCGCTGATGCTCTGCCAAAAAGCAGGGTCATCGCGCTGTTTTTGGTTAGTTTGAATCGTGATTGACGCGCCGGTTTCAGTGATGGCGGTGATATTAGGGTAAACAATTTGCTGTAATTGGGTTGCGATGAAATCTGTCTGGTTAATCAACATAAGAATCATCCTTTCATTTGTTGATAGAACCAGCATAGCTTGTCCATGTGGCTTTATCGCGAATCAGTCGGGATGAATTTGGGGATAAATAATGATAAACGTGTGGTTTTTTCCCTAAGCAAAGGTTAAGGACGTTAAGAAAAATGAAGCCTCGATAACACTTGCAGCTCGAAACGCAATAATGCTGATGGAGTGTGGACTTAAGCGGGTGAGTTTACAGGTAAGGTGCGTAATCTTGTTTTAAGCGCATACGTAATGTTTGCTTGGTGGTTTCGGGGATGAAAGCTGCATTTACGGCATTGAGGTTAAAAGTTAGAAAGTCAGCGGTGGTGGTATCAAAATATGCTTGATACCGTTCATACTCGTGGGTCAGGGTGGTGTTGGAGACAGTACGATTATCCGTATTAATCGTGATGGCGGCCCCGGCTTTTTTGAGGGCTTGATAAGGAAATTCTGCCAGTGACCGTGCGGCTTTGGTTTGCAAGTTGCTGGTGAGACAGAGTTCGATCGTTGTATGGGTTTTCACGATTGTCTGAATCAGTTCAGGTTGGTCAAAACAAGCGGTGGCGTGGCCGATTCGCGGAATACCCAAGCGAATCGCCTCGGCAATATTTTGCGGGCAGTGGCATTCACCAGCGTGGAAAGTTAACGGGACGCCAAGTCGTTGCGCCGTTTCAATGGCAGGTGCACAAACTTTAGTCGGATAGTCGGCTTCGTTACCGGCAAAATCGCCGCCAACCAAGGTATCACCGACTAAAGGAGCATTGGCGGTAAACATGGCTGCATTGTCTGCGTTTGGCAATTGGCGCATGCCGCAAACTAAGGCTTTGGCAATAATATCGAATTGGGCCATAGCCTGATGTAAACCTGCGATAACCGCCTCGGTGGCTTGACTCAATGTTAAATCGCCGGCAGTCGAAAGTACCGGGGCAAATCGGATTTCGATATAGCGGACATTTTCGCGGGCAGCCTGCGCGACAACATCAAAGGCCGCCATCTGCAGCGCCTCCTTGGTTTGCAAAAGGGGTGCGATAAAGTCGAATGTTTTTAGGTAATCAGCCAGATTTTCAGAATTTTCCGGAGCCTGGACCAGCTTGCGTAAGGCGTTATCATCGGCAGGCAACGGTTGATTGATTTTTTGGGCTAGTTGACGAATGCAATTTAAGGACAGAGACCCGTCCAGATGGCAATGTAATTCCGTTTTACCCAGCGTATGTAAGGTAGCAAAATCCATGATGTTCTCCTTTATGAATGAATAGATTGATTTGAGTTTAACATAGGCAGCAAGTAGGGCGTTACAATAGTGATAACAACCGAGTGAAGGGTGATAAAAATGCGCATGGTCGACTTGATTACAAAAAAACGCGATCACGGGGAATTGACCGATGATGAATTAACCTGGATGATTCAGCAGTACACCGCGGAAAAAATCCCGGATTACCAAATGAGTGCGTTCTTGATGGCAGTCTATTTTAACGGTATGAGTGCGGCTGAACGCGATCATTTTGCGTTTGCAATGTTGCATTCCGGTGACGTCCTTGATTTAAGCGATATTCCCGGCATCAAGGTTGACAAGCACAGTACTGGGGGCGTGGGTGATAAAATCAGTATTCCGCTGGCACCTTTAGTGGCTTCTCTGGGTGTTCCCGTACCCATGATTTCAGGCCGTGGCCTTGGCCATACCGGCGGAACACTGGATAAGCTGGAAAGTATTCCGGGCTTTAATGTTAACGAAACTGAAGCCCAATTCAAATGCCAAGTCCAAACACTCCACCAAGCCATTGTGAGTGCCAGTCGCGATGTTGCCCCAGCGGATCGGCGAATTTATGCATTGCGCGATGTGACCGGGACAGTGGAATCGATACCATTAATTGCGGGCTCGATTATGAGTAAGAAACTGGCGAGTGGGACCGATGCCTTGGTTTTCGATGTCAAAGTTGGCAATGGTGCGTTTATGAAGACTTCAGAAGATGCGCGTGCTTTAGCTAAAGCCTTGGTTAGCATCAGTCAGTCTGCCGGCGTCAAAAGTGTTGCCTTGCTAACTGATATGAATCAACCGCTGGGCATTACAATCGGTAACAGCTTGGAAATCGCCGAATCAATTGCTATTTTAAAAAATCGCGGACCACGGGATGTCCACGACTTAACGGTTGCATTAGCCGCACAGATGTTGGTCTTAGGCAAAAAAGCACCAAGTCTGGAAATTGCCACCGGGCTAGCAGAAGATGCCTTGCGTGATGGCCGAGCTTTGAACGCGTTTAAACAGCTCATTCAAGCTCAAGGCGGTGATCCGGCGGTGGTTGATGATCCGCGGAAGTTACCGCAAGCAGCATATCGAATTCCGGTTAAAGCTGAGCAAAGCGGTATTGTCACTGCGATTGATACGAATGCCCTAGGCGTGGCGGCCATGCAACTGGGTGGTGGTCGCGCTCAAAAAGGAGACAAGTTGGACTTGGCAGTCGGCTTAGTTCTACACAAAAAACTGGGAACGCCGGTGACTAAAGGCGATACGCTGGTCATGCTGCACACTAACGATCAACATGTGGATGCGATTGTAGAGTTGGTGCGCCAAGCTTATCATATCGGCACAACTGCTCCGAAAAAGTTGCCATTAATTCATGAAGTGATTCGACCGTAAACGTTTTTTCACAAATAGATGCGATTGTTTTCTCCGCTGTGAAAAGATAGGAAATCGACTTCCCGGAAAGCGGTTGCGATTATTGACGTCGGAGAATATCATAACAATCTTGTGAAATGAAATATCCTAAGAAGCATGATTTCCATCTGGTTTTTTGGGTTTTTGGTTTTTAAAAAATAAATATCGGGGTATACTTAGATTGTAATCAATCTATTAAAGGAGGAGAAACATATGCTAATGGCAATGGACGTATTATCGCTAGCTCGTTTTCAGTTTGCGATGACGACCGTTTTCCATTTCTTTTTCGTACCGTTTTCAATTGGTATGGGTCTTGTGGCTGCCATCATGGAAACGATGTATGTACGCAAAAAGGATGAGACATATAAAAAAATGGCCAAGTTCTGGGGCAAGATTTTCTTGCTGAGCTTTGCTGTCGGGGTCGTTACCGGTATTATTCAGGAATTTCAATTTGGCATGAACTGGTCAAATTATTCACGATTCATGGGGGATATTTTCGGAGTGCCACTGGCGATTGAAGCCTTGTTGGCATTCTTCATGGAATCGACTTTCATCGGGTTGTGGATGTTTACCTGGGACCGCTTCAAGCCAGCTGTACATGCTATCTTTATTTGGATGACTTGGTTGGGTACCACGTTATCAGCAATTTGGATTCTTTCCGCAAATGCTTTCATGCAACATCCCACCGGTTTTGCGATCAGTCAAACAACTGGTCGGGTCAAATTGGTTGACTTTGGTGCGGTGATCACCAATCCGCAACTGTGGGTTGAATTTCCACACGTCATCTTTGGTGCCTTTACCACAGCCGGTTTTGCGGTTGCGGGCATGGCAGCATGGCGCTTGCTTAAAAAAGATCACGTCGACTTTTACAAGAAGTCCCTTAAGGTCGGCTTGGTTGTCGGGACCATTGCATCTGCTTGTGCGATTGGCTTTGGTGACTTGCAGACGCAATTCATCATTAAGGATCAACCGATGAAGTTTGCGGCAACTGAAGGGATTTACAAAGACACCAGCGATCCGGCACCTTGGACATTGGTTGAGTTAATCAACACCAAAGATCACACAACTAGCGGCAACATTGAAGTGCCATATTTACTGAGCTTGTTATCCTATCATAAGATGAACGGTTCCGTTAAAGGCATGGAGACTGCTAATAAAGAACTTGAAGCCAAGTATGGCAAAGATAAGAATTATTATGTGCCGGTCAAGACCCTATTTTGGAGCTTCCGGGTCATGGCTGGTGGCGGCGTTTTGCTCTTCTTGCTGGGTGTCTTAGGCCTGTGGTTCAGTCGTAAGAAGAAGGATACGTTGCTAGATCAGCGGTGGTTATTGTACATTCTCGGTTTTGCTCTGTGGCTGCCGTTTATCATTAATACCGCTGGCTGGTTCATTACCGAATTAGGTCGTTATCCGTGGGTTGTTTATGGATTGTACACGATTGCCGATGCGGTTTCGCCAACCACGACGGCCGGTCAATTGCTGTTTACCAACATTTGCTACTTCTTGATCTTTACCTTATTAGGTGGCGTGATGATTTACTATTCACATCGCGTTTTGAAGAATGGACCAGATGGCGATTTGAACACCGATTATGGGGTCAACAGCGATCCGTTTGCTAAGGAGGCGTTCGCAAAATGAGCTGGTTACAGATTTTATGGTTCTTTTTATTGTTCGTCCTGTTCAGTGGGTTCTTCGTCCTTGAAGGGTTTGACTTTGGTGTCGGGATGTCAACTAAGCTCCTGGCCCACAATAGCGATGAAGAAGATCAGTTGGTAGCAACCATTGGCCCGCACTGGGATGGTAATGAAGTGTGGCTCATCACGGCTGGCGGTGCGATGTTTGCTTCCTATCCGATGTGGTATGCAAGCCTGTTCTCTGGCTTTTATATCATGTTCTTCCTTGTTTTGTTCGGTCTGATTGTTCGCGGGGTTTCCTTTGAATTTGCCGCACATGCTGAAACCAAAACCGGGCGCAACATTTGGCGTTGGGCGTTGGCGTGTGGCAGTTTGATTCCGCCGTTTATTTTGGGCATGATTTTCACCGCGATCATTCAACCGCTGCCGATTACCAAAAACGGGGATGTGTTCCCGACGTTGGGCAATCAGATTAATCTATTGACGATTGTCGGCGGCGTTGCAGTGACCCTGATGATGTTGATGCATGGACTGAACTTCATTTGCTTGAAGACCACAGGCGACTTGCGGAAGCGAGCACGTGACTGGAATAGCAAGTTGTATTATCTGCTTTATGCCGGCGAAGTTGTTTTCGCTGTCTTACTATTCTTCATGACCGATTTCTTCAAGGAACGTCCGATTAGCACGTTGCTGATTCTGGTTGTCATCGTTGGTTCAACGGTCGCAGCCCATATCGGGGTTTTAAAAGATAATGAAGTCTTGTCATTCATTGGCAGCGCCCTTGGTTTGGTCGGCGTTGTCGGCGTCATCTTCAACGGTTTATTCCCGCGGGTGATGATTGGTCAAAATGCGGCCATGTCGATTCTCGCTAAGGATGCCAGCGCCAGCCCATTGACACTGACCATTATGACCATTGTGGCAGTTATTCTTTTGCCAATTGCCTTGGCCTACTTCATTTGGAGCTATGTTGTCTTCCACAAACGCATTCAAGCCAAAGGGGCGGTTAGCGAATGATCGATAAGACGCTGTTGCGCCTTTCGGGAATGCGAAAAACAATGACAATGCTTGCCGGGTTTGCACTCGTGCAAGCTTTTGTTATTTTACTCCAAGGAAAATATCTCGCTGAAGGGATTGTTCATTCTTGGAATCGTCAAAGTTTAGCTGGTTTATGGCTGCCGCTTGGCTTGTTTGCCGCGGCTTTTACGGTCCGCCAGTTGATCGTGTGGGTACGAAACCGTATCGCCGCCAAGTTTGCGATGAAAAGTGCTGCCTGGCTGCAAGCGCAGTTGTTGCGACATCTTTTTGCGCTTGGTCCGGCAGCGGTTGCTAAAGAAGGTACTGGTAATTTAGTCACGATGGCACTTGACGGCATTCCCGAAGCTGAAAATTATATCGAACTTATTTTAAATAAGATCTTAAATATGAGCATTATTCCGTGGATTTTGGTGGCTTATATTTGGTATGAAAACTGGTTGACCGGATTCACGTTGCTGATTATGTTTCCAATCATTATCTTGTTCATGGTCATCCTGGGTTTGGCGGCGCGTGATAAGTCGGAAAGTCAGTACGCCGGATTTCAAAAGATGAGCAATCATTTTATTGATTCACTGCGAGGGTTAAAAACACTGCAGCTGATGGGTATCAGTCGCGAGTATGCCAACAACGTCTATGAAGTCTCTGAAGATTATCGCAAGCAGACGATGGGCGTTTTGCGAATTGCCATGCTTTCCACCTTTGCGTTAGATTTTTTCACCACTTTATCAATCGCAGTCGTGGCGGTTTTTCTGGGCATTAAGCTAATGGATGGGACGATTCCGCTGTATCCGGCGATGGTAGCGCTGATTCTGGCTCCTGAATATTTTATGCCGATTCGTGATTTCGGAACGGATTACCATGCCACTTTGAACGGTAAGAATGCCATGACGGCGATCTGGAAGGTGATTGACCAGCCGCTGCCAACGGATACGCACGTGCTACCAGCGTTTAAGGGATGGCAGCCGCAAGATACGCTCAGCATGCAGCATCTTGATTTTACTTATGCTGACAAGCGAGCGGGCATTCAGGATGCTAATTTAACCTTTACTGGACCGGAAAAAATTGCCATTATTGGCGCGAGTGGATCAGGAAAATCAACGTTACTGAATTTAATTGGCGGATTTTTACAGCCACAAGCTGCCGATATCACGGTGCGCGGGACCAAAATTCCCCATATGACGCAGACGGCCTGGCAGGATCACCTGAGCTATATTCCGCAAGATCCTTATCTATTTGCAGATACGATTGCGGCTAATATTCGGTTTTATCGGCCGGATGCTTCTGATCAGGCAGTGCGGGATGCCGCAGAATCGGCTGGTTTGACGACTTGGATCAATTCGTTGCCAGATGGTTATGCAACGCGAATCGGTGAAGGCGGCCGTGGCATCTCCGGTGGTCAGGCGCAACGAATTGCCCTTGCCCGGACGTTAATCGACACAAATCGTTCTATTTGGCTATTCGATGAACCGACCGCACATCTGGATATTGAAACCGAAGCCGCGTTAAAAGAAACCTTAGTCCCGCTTTTTGCCAATCGGCTGGTTATCTTTGCCACGCACCGGTTGCACTGGTTGAACCAAATGGACCGGGTCATCGTGGTTGACGGGGGCAAGATTGTTGCGGAAGGAACCCCGACTGAATTAGCCGCCCACTCTAAGCCGTATCAGGCGTTGGTCCATGAAATGCGAGGTGAATTCAATGCATTGGTTGAAAAATGAACATTGGATCCGGCCTGATCTCAAGCGCTATCGGTGGCTGTTGTTTTGGTCATTGATTCTGGGCATTATGACTTTTGTCTTTGCCGGTGCGCTGATGTTCACCTCTGGATTTCTAATTGATAAAAGTGCGACCAAGCCACTGTTTGCTGCAATTTACGTCACAGTGGTGCTGACCCGGGCATTCGGGGTTGGCCGGCCAGTTTTTCAATATGCTGAACGGTTGACCAGTCATAATTGGGTGTTGCGGATCACCAGTCACATGCGGCGAAAATTATATAAAGTCTTGGAAACCGACGCGGCATTTGTCTCCGAACATCATCAGACTGGCGATATTCTCGGCTTATTGGCGGACGATATCGGACATATCCAAAACCTCTATCTGCGAATGATTTTTCCCACGGTTGTCGGTGCCGGTCTAACGGTCATTGCAACGCTATTATTGGGCTGGTTTAACTGGGGATTTGCCTTGTGGATATTGCTGCTGTTGCTCTTCCAGATTCTGATTCTTCCATGGTGGGGTTTGGTCGTTGAACGTTTTCGTAAAGCAGAGCAAAAACGGCTGAATCATGATGCCTATGTGTCGTTAACCGATTCAGTGTTGGGTTTGTCTGATTGGGTGATTACCCACCGCGATCAAGATTTCATGAAGCAAAGTCTGGCAGCACCCAAAAAACTTGCTGCCTCTACCGCCAAATCCAAGCGATTTCAGTGGGGGCGCGATTTTATCGGCCAGCTTTTGTTTGCTTTAATCGCCGTTAGTATGTTGATTTGGACCAATTTGGAATGGACCGGCAATCAGTCAATGGCTAATTGGGTTGGCGCGTTTGTCTTGGTTGTCTTCCCGCTAGACCAGGCGTTTTCGGGAATCGCCCAAGGGGTTGGTGAATGGCCGACTTATCGGGATGCCATCCGTCACCTAAACGATCTACACCCGGTTACGCGCGAGTTGCCACAACAGCAGTCAGTACCGACTACCTTCAATAAAATTGAATTAAATGATGTCAGTTTTCGGTATACGCCGTCTGATCCCGAACTGATCACGAACATTGATTTGACGATCCAGGCAGGAGAAAAAATTGCCATTCTTGGCCCCAGCGGGATGGGGAAAACCACGCTCTTGCAATTGGTGCTAGGTGATTTAACCCCGACAAATGGCCACGTACTCATTGACGGACAAGATGTACTCGACTACCAGAATCACCGCACGAATTTGTTTGCGGTCCTTGATCAAAGCCCCTTTCTCTTCAATACATCGATTGTGAATAACGTGCGTTTGGGAAATGAAGATGCCGGCGATGAAACTGTTGCGGCAGCGTTGAAAGCGGTTAAACTGGATCAACTGGTTGCTCAGTTGCCCAACGGTATGAACAGCAGCGTTGAAGAAGCAGGCTTTGGCTTTTCCGGTGGGGAGCGGCAGCGTTTGTCACTAGCACGGATACTGTTGCAGGATGCCCCGATTGTTTTGCTAGACGAGCCGACTGTCG
Organism: Lacticaseibacillus sp. 22; assembly: GCF_055413445.1. NCBI lineage: Bacteria > Bacillati > Bacillota > Bacilli > Lactobacillales > Lactobacillaceae > Lacticaseibacillus > Lacticaseibacillus sp. 22. The sequence goes on from NZ_JBVAYD010000007.1 coordinate 78,270, forward strand.
GATTAGATCCGATTACAGAACAAGCCTTGTTGGATACTATGTTCACGGTTTTAAAAGGTAAAACGATTCTATGGGTAACCCATCATCTTCAAGGCGTCAGTCAAACCGATCGTGTCATTTTCCTGGAAGACGGGCGGTTAACGATGAATGACTCGCCGCAACATTTAGCTGAACAGAATAAACGGTATCAAAATCTTTATGCATTGGATGCAGGGTTGAGGTAGTGCTGGAGTAAAGGCATGCCACGGCTGGTGCATTTGAAAAGCAGCTTAGACACTATTTTTGGATAGTGATCGAGCTGCTTTTATTTTGCCTTATTAAGTCAAATCTGAAGCAGCAGATAGCCTTGAAAATGATTTGACCTTAAAGGACACTCTTAAAAGTCAATTGAAACATTCGAAGCCAAAAATGCGTTTAGAAAGCCTCGCGATAGTACAAATTGTTGAAAACGATTGCAGCACCCTTCATACTGAACTTATGTCAAAGGATCGGAGGAGTTAACATGACAAAATTAAATCAACCATATGGAATTGGGCTTGACATTGGATCCAATTCGATTGGGTTTGCGGTTGTGGATGCAAATAGTCACCTCTTGCGGCTGAAAGGAGAAACGGCCATCGGTGCACGGCTATTTAGAGAGGGGCAATCAGCCGCTGATCGGCGGGGAAGTCGGACGACTCGGCGGCGTTTGAGTCGAACTCGGTGGCGGTTAAGCTTTTTACGCGATTTCTTTGCCCCGCATATTACAAAAATTGACCCGGATTTCTTTTTGCGGCAAAAGTATTCCGAAATTTCGCCCAAAGACAAGGACAGGTTTAAGTATGAAAAGCGTCTGTTTAATGATCGAACGGATGCTGAATTTTACGAGGACTATCCGAGTATGTATCACTTGCGTCTGCATTTGATGACGCATACGCATAAAGCCGATCCGCGTGAGATTTTCTTGGCAATCCATCATATTTTGAAAAGTCGCGGGCATTTTTTGACGCCGGGTGCTGCTAAAGACTTTAATACGGATAAAGTCGATTTAGAAGATATTTTTCCTGCCTTGACAGAGGCATATGCGCAAGTTTATCCCGATCTTGAGTTAACTTTTGATTTGGCAAAGGCTGATGACTTCAAGGCAAAATTGCTAGATGAACAAGCGACGCCGAGCGATACCCAGAAGGCCTTGGTGAACTTGTTATTAAGCAGTGATGGTGAGAAAGAAATCGTCAAGAAACGCAAACAAGTGCTGACAGAGTTTGCCAAAGCGATCACAGGGCTAAAAACCAAGTTCAATCTTGCTTTAGGTACAGAAGTAGATGAAGCTGATGCGTCAAATTGGCAATTCTCGATGGGGCAGCTGGACGACAAGTGGAGTAACATCGAAACTTCCATGACCGATCAAGGAACGGAAATATTTGAACAAATTCAAGAACTTTATCGAGCACGATTGCTAAATGGCATTGTGCCAGCGGGGATGAGCTTATCCCAGGCAAAAGTTGCTGACTATGGGCAACATAAAGAAGATCTTGAGCTGTTTAAAACCTACCTCAAGAAACTAAATGATCACGAATTAGCTAAAACAATTCGGGGTCTTTATGATCGATATATTAATGGCGATGATGCTAAGCCTTTTTTGAGGGAAGACTTTGTTAAAGCCTTAACCAAAGAAGTAACCGCACACCCAAATGAAGTGTCGGAGCAGCTGTTGAATCGAATGGGACAGGCAAACTTCATGCTCAAACAACGAACTAAGGCCAATGGTGCGATTCCGATACAACTGCAACAACGTGAACTCGACCAGATTATTGCCAATCAATCAAAATACTACGACTGGCTAGCCGCACCAAATCCAGTAGAAGCGCATCGGTGGAAAATGCCTTATCAATTAGACGAGTTGTTAAATTTCCATATCCCTTACTATGTAGGACCGCTGATCACGCCAAAACAACAGGCTGAGTCAGGAGAAAATGTCTTCGCATGGATGGTCCGTAAAGATCCTTCAGGCAATATTACTCCTTACAATTTTGATGAGAAGGTTGATCGTGAAGCTTCGGCAAACACGTTTATTCAACGCATGAAGACGACCGACACTTATTTAATTGGCGAAGATGTCTTACCCAAACAAAGTCTGTTGTATCAAAAGTATGAAGTTCTGAATGAGCTGAACAATGTCCGCATTAACAATGAATGTCTTGGAACGGACCAAAAACAACGCTTGATCCGTGAGGTGTTCGAGCGGCATAGCAGTGTGACCATTAAACAAGTTGCTGATAATTTGGTTGCTCATGGAGATTTTGCCCGACGACCGGAGATTCGCGGACTGGCAGATGAAAAACGTTTCTTAAGTTCGCTTTCAACTTATCATCAATTGAAAGAAATCTTACATGAGGCAATTGATGACCCGACAAAATTACTTGATATCGAAAATATTATTACGTGGTCGACGGTTTTTGAAGATCACACAATTTTTGAGACCAAGTTGGCAGAAATTGAATGGTTGGATCCAAAGAAAATCAATGAATTAAGTGGCATCCGGTATCGTGGCTGGGGTCAGTTCTCGCGAAAGCTTTTAGATGGGTTGAAACTAGGCAATGGCCACACCGTAATTCAGGAATTAATGCTTTCGAATCATAACTTGATGCAAATTTTGGCCGATGAAACATTAAAAGAAACGATGACGGAGTTGAATCAAGACAAGCTGAAGACAGACGACATTGAAGATGTGATCAATGATGCGTATACTTCGCCAAGCAATAAAAAAGCTTTGCGCCAAGTGTTACGGGTTGTTGAGGACATCAAGCATGCAGCAAATGGTCAAGATCCAAGTTGGCTGTTTATTGAAACGGCAGACGGAACAGGTACTGCTGGCAAGCGCACTCAGTCACGGCAAAAGCAAATTCAAACAGTTTATGCCAACGCCGCCCAAGAGCTGATTGATAGTGCTGTCCGCGGTGAATTGGAGGATAAGATTGCAGACAAGGCCAGCTTTACCGATCGGCTAGTCCTTTACTTCATGCAAGGCGGGCGCGATATTTATACCGGCGCACCGTTGAATATCGATCAACTCAGCCATTATGACATCGATCACATATTGCCACAATCGCTGATCAAGGATGACTCTTTAGATAACCGCGTGCTCGTTAACGCAACCATCAACCGCGAAAAGAACAACGTGTTTGCTTCAACCTTGTTTGCTGGCAAGATGAAGGCAACTTGGCGTAAGTGGCACGAAGCCGGTTTAATCAGTGGACGTAAACTTAGAAACTTGATGCTGCGCCCTGATGAGATCGATAAGTTTGCGAAAGGATTTGTCGCGCGTCAGTTGGTTGAAACACGCCAGATCATTAAATTAACCGAACAGATTGCCGCTGCCCAATATCCGAACACCAAGATCATTGCAGTCAAAGCTGGCTTATCCCACCAATTACGCGAAGAACTAGATTTTCCAAAGAATCGTGACGTGAACCATTATCATCATGCATTTGATGCCTTCTTAGCAGCGCGAATTGGCACGTATCTGCTTAAGCGGTATCCGAAATTGGCACCATTTTTCACATATGGCGAATTTGCAAAAGTTGATGTTAAGAAGTTCCGCGAATTCAACTTCATTGGTGCACTGACACATGCTAAGAAGAATATTATCGCTAAAGATACCGGCGAGATTGTTTGGGATAAAGAACGTGATATCCGAGAGTTGGATCGGATATACAACTTCAAGCGGATGCTGATAACGCATGAGGTTTATTTTGAGACGGCTGATTTGTTCAAGCAAACAATTTATGCTGCCAAGGATTCGAAAGAACGTGGCGGAAGTAAGCAATTGATTCCTAAGAAGCAGGGATATCCGACTCAGGTTTATGGGGGTTATACTCAAGAATCAGGGAGTTATAATGCTCTTGTTCGAGTAGCAGAAGCCGATACAACTGCTTATCAAGTTATTAAGATCTCAGCACAAAATGCTTCAAAAATTGCATCAGCCAATTTAAAATCACGTGAAAAAGGGAAACAGCTATTAAACGAAATTGTAGTAAAGCAGCTTGCTAAGAGAAGGAAAAATTGGAAGCCGTCAGCTAATTCCTTTAAAATTGTCATCCCTCGCTTTGGGATGGGGACATTATTTCAGAATGCTAAGTATGGCCTGTTTATGGTGAACTCAGACACCTATTATCGTAATTATCAAGAACTGTGGTTATCTCGTGAAAATCAAAAATTGCTAAAAAAACTGTTTTCCATAAAGTATGAGAAAACCCAAATGAACCACGATGCTTTACAAGTCTATAAGGCCATCATCGATCAGGTAGAGAAGTTCTTTAAGCTTTATGACATTAATCAATTTCGAGCGAAACTATCTGATGCTATCGAACGTTTTGAAAAATTACCAATAAATACTGATGGCAATAAAATCGGGAAAACTGAGACTTTAAGACAGATTTTAATTGGGTTACAAGCTAATGGCACCCGAAGTAATGTAAAAAATTTAGGTATTAAGACAGATCTGGGTCTTCTTCAAGTTGGGAGCGGCATTAAGCTTGATAAAGATACACAAATTGTTTATCAATCTCCAAGCGGTCTGTTCAAACGTCGAATACCGCTAGCTGACTTGTAAACTATTTTTAAAGCAAAAAAAGCCACCCGATTTGCACTCGGGTGGCATATGTATGGCCCAACATGGGCTCAGAAATTGAAACTCAGCTGAAGCTTTGTTTGATCTCAACTCGTAGATGTCAGATCAATCAATTCAAGTTGTTGAGGATGTCGTCTCAACAACTGTATTAAAGCATATTAGGGAAGCGATTACAAGGGGTGATTTTATGGGATGGCGCTCGTTCATCATCACGCAGCATTGTAAAGTGACAACGAAGCAGCATTCGCTTGTTGTCCAAACAAATGGTGAAGTGTATACGATGCCAATAGATGATCTGAATCAAGTTATTTTTACAACGACACGTGCGTTGATTTCAGCTGATGCGATTGCAGCTTTAGCGGACGCGAACGCGAAAGTTATTTTCTCTGGGCGGGACGGGCAACCCGTAACCGAAACTAAGAATTTGTATTCTGATCGACGGCGGGCTGAACAGGTTCGCTTACAAGTTAATTGGCCACTCGATTTAATCGAAACCGTTTGGACAAAAATTGTTGCAGCTAAGATCAGTAATCAGGCGCAAGTGGCAAAGCTTTGTGGACATGATGCTCAAGGACTACTGGATGATCTCGACGCACTTGAAATAAATGATGTATCTAATCGAGAGGCTAGTGCCGCACGTCGCTATTTTAAGTTGATGTTTGGCGATGATTTTTCTCGATCCGACATCTGTGCAACTAATGCGGCATTGAATTACGGGTATTCAGTGCTACTTTCGACCACTAATCGAGCAATTGTCAGCACAGGGCATCTGACAGAGGTTGGGTTGCATCATCACAGTGCTTCAAATCCCTATAATCTCGGCTCGGATTTAATGGAGCCTTTTCGTCCCGCAGTCGATTATTGGGTGGCACAGCATCGGATTAAAGAGCTGACGCCAGATGTCAAATATGGCCTGATTGATTTGTTAAACCTAGAGATTACGTTCAACGGTAAGAAAGCCTTACTCCAAAATGCAGTGGCCGATCATGTTGAAAATTGTCTGGCCTTTTTAGATGGCAAAGCTAAGGTGTGTCGAATTGAGGTGAAGTTTCCAGATGAGGTATCGAGCCATGCGATTAATGATCATGTTTGATTTACCGGTTGCAACTTCAAAAGATCGTCGAAATTATCGAAGGTTTCGGCGAGCACTCATTGATGAAGGCTTTTTGATGATTCAATACTCGGTTTATGTGCGAGTTTGCAAAACTAAAAAGTCAGCTGCTTATATGGAGCAGCGAATAGCAACGGTTAAGCCGCCGACTGGTATCGTTCAAACACTGATGGTCACAGAGGCACAGTATCAGTCCATGCATTTTATGGTCGGGACAGAAAAGCAGGATATTCGCAACTCGGCTGATAGGACGGTGATGATTTGAACTTGGCGTATTATCCCTTTCAGCTGATCACTACGAAGCCCTCCGTCATAACAGTAATAGACACAGGGTTACCCAAAGTTTTGCTTGATCTGGTTCAGGCTTTTCGCAATGACGATGACGGCATTGTCTTGAGCAACGAGCAAATGCAAATTCAAGAGTTGCGTAAAGCATCATTATGGATTGGTGACCCGGTTTTAGAGCTGGATTTGGACAAGTTATTCCAACGCTTGATCATCAAGAAGGTAAGTCAATTGATAGAGGATCGGCGGCTGATTGAGTTGATTGAGCAGTCACAACGACTGGCAATGAGCTTATTGAGAGAGCCGTTGTTAAGTGAACTTCCAGTCACAGTCGAACCTGGTGGAAAACTTGAACAAATCATGAAATACTGTAATGTTCATTTTGATGAAGAAGTACTCACGGAGCCTTTCTCGAAAGTTGAAGCGGCAATTAAGACTTTGGCGAAACTTGAGGAGAAACGTCTTGTCATTTTTACCAACATCAGTCATTATTTAGATGTTGATAGTTTGAACAAGCTGTTAGATCAGGTTAAGGAAACATCGTTAGAATTACTTCTCATTGAATTTTCGGATGTCGAACGTAGAAAGTTTTTTGAGAGGTGCCAGTATATCTATATTGACAAAGATTTCATGGATAGCCGTGAACTGATTGATTAAGAGACTGTGTGAAAACACCGGTCTCAGGTAGATGTCAGATCAATCAGTTCAAGAGCAAGAAACGATCCCGAGTTTCTGGATTGCTTGTCTCAGGTAGATGTCAGATCAATCAGTTCAAGAGCTCATCAGTATTCATGGAAATATAGGATGCTGTCTCAGGTAGATGTCAGATCAATCAGTTCAAGAGCATCATCGAATCTTTGGGGACCTTACCACTTGTCTCAGGTAGATGTCAGATCAATCAGTTCAAGAGCGATTGTTTCGGTTGCTTCTGTGATGCCACCGTCTCAGGTAGATGTCAGATCAATCAGTTCAAGAGCATGACTGGTTGCCGGTAAGCGATGAGTTCAGTCTCAGGTAGATGTCAGATCAATCAGTTCAAGAGCCATACTTGTATGAGCACTTTGACTTGTCAAGTCTCAGGTAGATGTCAGATTAATCAGTTCAAGAGCACCGTTTGTGTTGCATGAATATGATCACTAGTCTCAGGTAGATGTCAGATCAATCAGTTCAAGAGCAGGTGCTATGCCGCTTGGCATGACGATTGAGTCTCAGGTAGATGTCAGATCAATCAGTTCAAGAGCAATAATATTGTGCCAAAAGGTAGTATTCTAGTCTCAGGTAGATGTCAGATCAATCAGTTCAAGAGCTCCAAGGGCATTCCAGATTGCAGAAGCCCCGTCTCAGGTAGATGTCAGATCAATCAGTTCAAGAGCGGGTGATGCTGACAAGATCAAGACGGCTGTGTCTCAGGTAGATGTCAGATCAATCAGTTCAAGAGCCGCCTTACGGGCGACAGCTAGGCCTATGGGGTCTCAGGTAGATGTCAGATCAATCAGTTCAAGAGCAGATCGAGCATTACGGCTTGCAAGACTGCGGTCTCAGGTAGATGTCAGATCAATCAGTTCAAGAGCACAGTTGAGAAAAGAAAATACGCATTTAAAGTCTCAGGTAGATGTCAGATCAATCAGTTCAAGAGCAAAAACACAAATGGCCGCTGCCACCTTATGGTCTCAGGTAGATGTCAGATCAATCAGTTCAAGAGCAAAAAAGCCGCGGAACTTCTCGGGCTAGACGTCTCAGGTAGATGTCAGATCAATCAGTTCAAGAGCCACAGTGCCATTCCACAAACCCGACAGAAAGTCTCAGGTAGATGTCAGATCAATCAGTTCAAGAGCCGAGCTTGCGGCCAATATCAAGCTATATGCGTCTCAGGTAGATGTCAGATCAATCAGTTCAAGAGCGTGTGATCATCATTACCTCTCTGCCACTAAGTCTCAGGTAGATGTCAGATCAATCAGTTCAAGAGCATCGCATACTTCATGATGATTGATGCCAGTGTCTCAGGTAGATGTCAGATCAATCAGTTCAAGAGCCTGTGTTCTCACGTGTCAACAATTATTTCAGTCTCAGGTAGATGTCAGATCAATCAGTTCAAGAGCTTGTGGTGCCAAAACGGGTTGTTGTCGAGAGTCTCAGGTAGATGTCAGATCAATCAGTTCAAGAGGTTTCAGCAAATATGACGTCTAACATGCCTCGTCTCAGGTAGATGTCAGATCAATCAGTTCAAGAATACTTGGAAAAGTTGCTATGCAGTTTGAATAGTCTCAGGTAGATGTCAGATCAAAAAAACTTCAGTGAAACCTCACCCCATAAATGCTATGCAAATCCCAAAAGAAGGCAACAGCAATGTCAAAAGCGAAACTAATCCTTTCCCCAGCCTTTTACACTGATCTCAAAGAAATCCGTCACATGTATCAACAGGCGTTCAAATCCATTTACGACAAATATCAAGATCGGGAAACCAACCCCTACTGTGAATCGTTGGAAAGCTTACAGAAAAAAGTTCAAACGGCATAACAATGCCTTCTTCTTTATAATCGTTAAAGATAAACACATAGGCCTGATTCGCGTTGTAACAGATCGCAAAAATTCGGCAGTCCGTATTTCACCATTTTTAATCTTGCCGTCTTATCAAGGAAAGGGATACGCTCAGCTCGGACTACAGTTGATTGAAGAACAGTTTCCGCTCATTCAAACATGGTATGTAGACACGATTGCGGAAGAACCTAAATTGGTACATTTGTATCGTAAAGTCGGCTTTCAGCAGCTGCCAGATCGGGAAACAACGATTAATGAGCATATGCATATAATTTATTTCGTGAAAGTTCGGTCATGATAACGAAGCTGATTGTCCTAAAGCAGAAATTGGCATACCGGACTTGTGTGGAAATGTAGGGGAAAACGATAGATTCGAGTGGTATGGCTGGGTTGGTTTAATATGCTAATCTAAAAGACTTTAACATCAAAAAACGTGTACTAACACAGCCGCCTTGTGCTAAAATTCATCATATAAATGTAAGCGATTTCAAGCAAGGGGGTACAACATGAAAAAAGTTGCGATCATCGGGGCAACGCTTTTACTTAGTGTTGGGTTAGTAGCATGTAGCGGTGGGTCTGGGTCTAGTTCAAGTAAGAGCAGCAGCACCACCAGCCAAACGAGCAACGCCAAAGTCAAGATCAAAACGGGTGCGGATGCGAATGCAAAAGTTCCGGCTGCCGGTACTTTGATGATGCGGCAATTGTATGCGGCACCACACGGCAAGCAGTCTTTTGCGGCGGTGAATGTCACGCTGAATGGCGATACGATTGTGTCCGCTAGAATCAATGAGTTCCAGTATGTCAAAAAGAGTTCGGATTGGACTGGGGTGCCAAATTCCAATAAAGACTTTGGAAAAAATTATCCGTCCGGTCAGATTTTGATTGCTAAGGCGGAAAATAGCAAACCATACTCAGCGTTGATGAAAAAGGAAGCAAAGGCAACTCACACGTGGGAAGAAAACGAAACGGCGATTACGAATTTTGTTAAGGGTAAGAAGATTAGTGATCTAAAAGCGGCTGTGGCTGAAGTGAAGGGCACTAAGAAGGTCAGCGATGTTGTTTCCGGTGCGACCTTTGCTGATACAGCCGGCTATCTGCAAGCGATTTATGATGCGGCAACGACCGGAATGGTTGCGGAAGGAATTCAAACGACTGATACGAATCTCACGGAAGGTCAGGTTCTGGCGGCGCCGCATGGGACTCAGTCGTTTGGCATCGTGACAGTTGCTATGCAAGGCGATAAAATTGCCAATGTTTTCTTGGATGAGTTCCAATATATGCCAGCCAAGGACTTCGGTGCGGTTCCTAATTCGAATACCGATTTTGGCAAGGGCATTAAGGCAGGCACGGTTTTGGCTTCGAAGCGGGCAAACTCTGATGCTTATTCTGCCATTATGAAGTCAAAAGGCAAAGCGACAAAGACCTGGCAGGAAAATTCAACGGCTATTGATGAATTTGCTAAGGGGAAGACCGTTGCCGAACTTGAAACAGCAGTTAGTGACTTAAAAGGTAAGAAGAAGGCCAGTGACGTTGTGTCTGGCGCTACTTTCACCGACACGGCCGGTTACTTGGCGGCAATTATCAAGGCGGCAAAGGCTGCAAAATAGTCGTGTTCTGAAAATAATCGTGCGGTCAGAATAAGAAGAAAGCTGCGAATGGAAGTTCGTGGCTTTTTAGTTGGCCTGAATAACTGGACTAATCCTGATGGGCGGCACTGACAGGCAGTGGGCCGTACTTACGACTTGATAACGTGTAAGATAAATGTTGAAGGCTTTAAACCGAGGTGAAAAGAATGCGCTGGCTTAAACGCTATGTACGACCGCTAGATTATATCATTGTTGTGTTACTATTTATCGCCTGCTTTATTCCGGCGGGGATTTTTTCGCTGACCGAAGCCAATGTGAATACGAGTCAAAAGGTGGCGGTAATTTCAGTTAATGGTCAGGTCAAACGGCGAATTAAGCTGGGAGCGCACACCCGCCATCAGCAGTTCACGCTTTATCCGGCAAAAGGTCAGTACAATATCATTGAAGTTGAGGGTGAACGTATTCGGGACAAAGAAGATAATTCGCCTGATCAGATTGCGGTGCATACTGGCTGGATTAGTCGCATTGGCCAGCAGAGTATTTGTTTGCCGCATAAGTTGCTCATTGAGATTAAGCCGGCTCAGGGAAATCATGGTTCCAATGGTGATGCAGGCGGACTGGTTCACCCATAATACAAGCTGGTGGCGGCCGATCAGTGTGCGAGGGATCGGCTTTTTTGAAAATGGATAGACTACTGACAGATCGGTTTTGACGGCTTGCACTAAAAATTGCTGCAGTACTGATGACTTCCCGTGGTAAACTGTAACAACAATCTGCCATTGCGCTGAGGGCCAGCGGTAGGTTGAAACGCTGCATATTCAAAGTGAGAAAAGAGGCAAGCCTTTGTTTGGATTACTGAAATACGGACGTGATCAACGTTGGGCTGGGGTTATTGAAGCAATTTTTGATTGGTTGCCAACCTTACTACCGATCTTGATTGCGCTTAATTTGGGTACTGGGCATCAGGTTGCGGCGCTCGTGACAACACTGGTGTTAATGGCGGTGTGGTTGGGTTACGTGGTGGGTTATGAACTTCACCATCGCCACGCATGGGCCATGAGTGCGAAACGGGAGCTGCGGGATCGCTATTTTACTGCGCTTTACCAACGCAATGATGCTGTTGCAACCACTGCTGCGGATCATGCGGTGATTCAGCGCGACTTGGGTGGTCTCAATAATTTAGATATGTTTTACAGCACGCTATTTCCAACCATTTTGCAGGCGGGCATGACGTTTTTGGTTTTAATTGGGCTTTCGTTTTGGTACCGCTCGTGGTTGGCACTTTTACCGTTTGGCTGTGTGTTTTTAATTGGTCTGGCCATGATGTTTTTAGGTAAACGCATGTCAGCACAGAACAAGGCACATCTCAGTGGATTTTTGAAAATGGGCGGCCGGTTCATGGATGATTTACGCGGGATGACCACCTTAGTGATGTATGATGCCGCAGATCGTTATGCCCAGAAGTTTGCCGATGATAGCGAGTTTTTTCGGCAGGCGACAATGAATCTTTTGAAAACGCAATTGCAGACCTTGTTTGTGATTAACGGCTTTGGTTATTTGACGGTTTTTGCTGGCGGCTTTATCACGGCAGTTCAGCTGGTGGCTGGCCAATTACCGGTGGCAGGCGCGTTTGCCACTTGGTTTACATTGGCGATGATGATGGTAAATGCTCGTCAACTCGGTTATTTTGTCCATGTGGTGAAATCAAATGGCCCATCATTGGCAGCCATTTTGGCCACGATCGCCAAGGCTAAAGAGGTGCCAGACACCGTCAAAATCACGGATAATCGCCCGCTTAGCCAAATTACTTTAGATCAGGTTAACGTTGGATATGCCGCAGATGCGCCGCTGGTAACGGGGATTAATGCCACCCTGGTTCCGGGTAAGCTTTACGGTTTGGCTGGCGAAAATGGAACCGGCAAAAGTACGTTAATCCAAGCGATTTTGGGACGATTGAAACCTTTATCCGGCGCCATTATGGCTGACCAGACTGCGGTTTCGGCTCTAAGCAATGTGCAACAAGCGGCCGTGTTTGGGTATGTCTCTGCCAACGAATATCTTTTTTCCGGCACGATTCAGGAGAACTTATTGTTAGGCAACCGTTTCGGTGATCAATGGCAAGCCAAACTCGCATCGTTGGGATTGATGCAGTTTGTGCCATCGCTGGAAAAAGGTTACGCGACCCAAGTAGGCGAAAACGGACGGCTGCTTTCACCTGGGCAGCGACAACAGTTGGCGTTTGCCCGGATGTTGCTGGCGGACAAGACGGTTTACTTATTAGACGAAATAACATCGAGTATTGATGAAGCCAATGAGGCGATTATCCTTCAGGCGGTTAAGAAGTTGAGTCGCCATAAGATTGTTTTGTTCATTTCCCATGATCTCAAGGCAATGACGCAGGCTGATGAAGTCTGGTTCATTCATGACCATCAGCTAACGGTTGCCAATCACCAGACGCTATATCAAAAACAGCCTGCATATCGGCAACTGGTAGACAACCCGGAGATGATGGAAAACGAGGTGAATCCCAATGATTAGAGGCCTGTTACGCTATACGCATCATCTGACCGGCGCTATTTTTATTAGTTTTCTAATTGGTATGGTGGCTGAATTAGCTAAAGTCGTGGTGTTGGTTTTAGCTGCTATGATGCTTTTTGATCCGCAAAATGCTGGACAATTGCTGTTACCTGGATTGATCGCCATTATTTTATTAGGCTTAGGCAGCTTTGGCGAGCAGTATTCCGGACATTATGTTGCGTTTCACGTATTGGCAGACTTACGTGGAGCGGTTTATCGCCAATTGGTCAAACTGGCACCGGCTAAACTTGATACGCAAGCTAGTGGTAAGTCGCTCAAGCTAATTGGCAGTGATATTGAAGCCATGGAAATTTTTTACGCGCATACCTTGGTTCCGGTTGCGATCGGGTTGGTATACGGGCTCTTGGTAGTTGGCATTTATAGTCAGCTAAATTGGCTGGCTGCAATCATCGCACTGATTAGTTATGTTGCCGTTGGAATGGTGGTGCCATATGCGCGTCATCGGCAACTGACAGCCAAAATCCAGGCAGCCGATCGTTTGAAAGCTGCCAATCAGCAATATTTACTGGAATCAGTGCGCGGCATGGCGGTGGTGCGGCAATTAGGGATCGCCAAGCAACGCATGACAAAAGGTAATGAAGGTTTTGACCAAGAAGCAACGGCCTTTCAGCAGACGCAGTTTAGCCAATTGTTGAAAAATGTGGCGGCAACCGTTGTGATTGTTGGCGGTTGGTTGTTGATGATTTGGCTTAGTGGTTGGCCGCAACCCACGACCATTCAACAAGCCCTATTCGCAATTTTTCCGCTTACTTTTGGACCGTTACTGGCATTAAATAATCTGCCGGGTTCGTTGCTAAACGGTTTTGCGGCGGCGAAAAATTTGTTCAAGCTGTTACAGGAACAGCCGTTAAATGCCGCATTGCCCAACGCAACTCAAACAGTCACGACCATTAATCAAATTCAAGTAGATCATGTCGCTTTTAGTTATCCCATTCGGCCGGAAGCGGTATTAAAAGACGTCACGCTGACTTTGAATGCCGGTGAAATCGTTGGTTTTGTTGGCGCGAGCGGATCAGGTAAAAGTACCTTGGCCAAGCTGATCATGGGTTGGTATCCGGTTAGTCATGGGCAGATTTTGATTGACGGTAACGATTTGGCGACCATCAAGCCGACTGCATTACGCAATCAAAAGAATTATCTGCCGCAGACACCGGTATTCTTCTCCGAGTCGGTGCGGGATAATCTCACGCTGCATGACCCAGCCATCACGGATCAGCAGATTTGGACAGTTCTTGATCAAGTTAAACTCCGGGCGCGACTGGAGCAAATGAGTCACGGCTTGGATACCGTCGTTGCGGCTAGTCACGTGCCATTTTCAAGCGGCGAGCAGCAACGACTCGAGTTGGCACGGGCATTGTTGCATCCAAGCAGTGTGTTGGTTCTCGATGAGCCGACAAGCAACTTAGACACCGAAAATGAACGGCTGATTTTAGAGGCGATTAAAACTTACTATCACGGCATTGTGATTCTGATCTCGCACCGGCCTGAATCAGCAGCGTTTGCGGATCGGGTTTATCGGTTTGCAGAGCATCAGGTGGTCTTAGCAACTGAATAGTTAGCCTTCTGAAAAAAGTGCGGTGAAAATTGAAGCCAAGTCGTTTACGTTGTCATTTTCTCGAAAAATTGTTAGCCTGAATCTGGATGCGGATTGAACCGTGACCTGACCGCCTTGGGGGAGGGCTAGCTATGATCATTGATGCGATTCTTAATAACAATGCCGTTGTCGTGCGACGTGATAAGCGCGATATCATTGTCGTCGAACGCGGTATTGGGTTTCATGCTAAAAAAGGCGACCAGTTAACGCTGCAGGATTCGATGAAAGTTTATGTGCCTGAAGATCACGCCAAACTAAAGATTGCCATGGCGACGATTGCCAGCTTGCCGGATGAATATTTAACGATTGCCGCGCGGATTATTCAGGAAGCTGAAGTTCAGTTACACACAAAATTCAACAGTTATTTGTTAATCGAGTTAGCCGATCATATACATTTTGCCGTGACGCGCCTGCATGAACAGCTTATCCTGCATAACAAATTGCTGTGGGAGATCCAGATTGCCTACGAGCCGGCTTTTCGCATGGGTGAATGGGCGTTGACGGAAATTGCTAATCAGATCGGGGAACAGCTTCCGGAAGATGAGGCGGGTTTTATTGCGTTGAAATTTGTCAGCAACGATTTGAGCCAACAACATCCCGTTAACTCGGTGGCGTTCACGCAAATGCTGGCTAACATTACCAAAATTATTTTCTATCAACTCGGACTGAACATGAACGCTAAGACGCCAGAGTATCAACGCTTGGTCATTCATCTTAAGTTCTTTCTTCAACGTGTTTATGCAACTTCAACGGCGAAAACACCGGTATCACCCGAGCCATATGATCAGGCCTTGCTGGCACATCTGCAACAAGACTATACGCAGGCATACCGATGCATGGAAGATGTGGTTAAGTTTATGCAGCAAAAATTACCCGGACCGATTTCAAAAAACGAACAAATTTATCTAACCCTCCACATCGCCCGTTTAGCCAAGAGTCAGGGGCAAAGTTTAAAAAGTAGTTGACGAACGCTAATCCATCAGATAAGATGATGATGTTGAAAACGAATACATTTTAATTGGGCTTGTAACTATTGAATTAGGCAAAACCAGAAAGATACGACTTGTGTGCACCACAAGTCATGTCTTTCTGGCTTTTTTTATGTGAGCGCGAGCCGGCCCCTGCGCCGGGGAGCGCGTTAAAGAAAGTAAGCGTGGATCCGGCGCGGTTAGAAGTCGGAGTGTAAGCGGCCTTGGGCGTGATGGCCCGGTTTTGGCCATTGCGACTGAGGTCCTTACACGCAGACTTCTGCGCCGGGGAACGCGTTAAAGCCGGCATCAGCAGCGGGTGCAACTGCAGGTGCTGAGCGTAAACTAAAGGAGGCAGTTTGAAATGGGCGAAACAGCATTAGCCAAACAGTTGTTGAAACTGGTTGGCGGTAAGCAAAATATCAATCAGGTCTGGCATTGTGCCACCCGTTTGCGTTTTACGTTAAAGGATCAAGACAAGGTACCCAAAGAAAAAGTTGAAGCCTTGGACGGCGTTATCACCGTCGTGGAGGCTAGTGGACAGTTTCAGGTGGTCATTGGCAACAATGTCAGCGATGTTTATCAGGAAGTTGTGAAACTGGAACCATCGTTGAGTGATGGCACAGAAGGACCGGCAACCGTGACCCATGAAAAAATGACCTTTAAGCGCGCTTTCAACGGCTTGCTAACCTTTATTTCCGGCGTTTTTACCCCATTTTTGGGTGCAATGGCCGGTGCCGGGATCCTGAAGGGCCTGTTATCGCTAGCGGTGGTGCTTGGTTGGCTGACGACGAAAAGCGGGGCCTATCAGATTTGGTGGGCCGCGGCGGATGGCATTTTCTATTTTCTGCCGTTAGCCTTGGCATTTACGGCTGCCAAACAGTTGAAAGTCAATCAATTTGTTGCGATGGCGATTGCGGCGGCGATGGTTTATCCCAACATCGTGGCGTTGGTTGGCAAGCCGAGTATCGACTTTTTCGGCATTCCGGTGGTGGCTGCCAACTATACGGCAACCGTGCTGCCAATTTTGCTGGTGGTCGTGGTGCAGAAGTTTTTGGAGCCATTTTTCAACAGGATCTGGCATGAATCTGTGCGGAACATTTTGGCGCCGTTGTGTCTGTTAGTCGTGATTGTTCCGTTAACCATGCTGGTGGTCGGTCCGGTTAGTTCGATTCTCAGCAATGGCTTGGCAACTGCGATTGTGTCGTTGAATAAGAGTGTGCCGGTCTTGGCAGGGATGATTCTTGGCGGATTCTGGCAGGTGTTTGTGATTTTCGGCGTTCATTGGGCTTTGGTTCCGGTGATGATGAACAACATTGCGCTGTATGGTACCGATCCGATGATGCCGATTCTTCTACCTGCTGTGTTGGCACAAGCGGGAGCAGCGTTTGCCGTGTTCCTCAAGGCGCGGGATGCCAAGATGAAAAGTCTGGCGGGCTCCAGTACGATCACCGCACTTTTCGGGATCACGGAGCCAACGATTTATGGGATTACGTTAAAACTGAAAAAGCCATTCTACTGTGCCTGTGTTGCCGGTGCAGTTGGCGGCATTATCGTCGCCATGTCCGGTGCTGGCGCTAATGTGGCCGCACTGGCAAGCATTTTGTCACTGCCGACTTATTTGGGCAAAGGGTTTGGCGTTTCGGTGATTGGCGATGTGGTTGCCTTTGTGCTGGGCGTTGGGTTGACGCTCGCATTTGGCGGCATTAATGCACCGGCTAAAAAGCAAGCTGCGGCTAAGGTGGTTGCTGATCACGCCGAAACTTTGGCCGCGCCGGTAAAAGGAACATTGGTCGCCCTCAGTGACGTTCCTGATGAAGTGTTTGCTTCGGGTACGATGGGTCAAGGGATTGCGATTGAACCAGAAGAAGATGTCGTCAAGTCTCCGGTTGCCGGTACCGTGAGCCTGGTTTATCCAACGGGGCACGCAATCGGTATCACATCTGACAAAGGGGCCGAAATTCTGATCCATATTGGGATTGATACAGTGAACCTAAAAGGCAAACATTTCAAAGCTTTAATTGAACAAGGCCAAAAAGTTACCGTTGGGACGCCGCTGGTTGAATTTGACTACCAAGCGATTCAAGCGGCCGGGTATGCGCCGACTGTGACGATGATTGTGACGAACTCTGATCAGTATCAGGTTGAGACCCGATCAGATGGTGCAACTGACGACGATGCATTAATGACACTGGCATAGAAAAGGTGGTATTGGACGATGACTAACTTGAAATTTCCAAAACAGTTTATGTGGGGCGGGGCAACCGCGGCCAATCAGCTAGAAGGTGCTTATCACGAAGATGGCAAGGGTTTATCAATTGCCGACGTGTTGCCTCAAGGAAAAGACCGGTTTGCGATTGTGAACCAACCGGACTTTGATTGGACGATTGATGAAAGCAAGTATCGCTATCCGAATCATTTGGGCATTGATCATTACCATCATTTCAAAGAAGATATTAAGTTATTTAGCGAGATGGGCTTCAAATGTTACCGCTTTTCCATTGCTTGGTCGCGGATTTTTCCAGAAGGCGATGAGCAAAAACCCAACAAGGCTGGCTTAGCATTTTACGATGCATTGATTGCGGAGTGCTTAAAGTATGGCATCGAACCGATCGTGACGATTTCTCACTATGAGATGCCGCTTCATTTGGTAACCAAGTATGGCGGATGGAAAAATAAAAAAATAAAAAACTGATCACTTTTTATAAACGGTTTGCTGAGACCGTGTTGACGCGATATTTTAAACAGGTTAAATACTGGATGACCTTTAACGAGATTAATAGCGCGTTTTCTTTTCCGGTCATGAGTCAAGGGCTGGTCGCAAGCAATGGTGCCGACGATAAGCGCAATATTTTCCAAGCGTGGCATAACCAGTTTGTCGCCAGTGCTTGGGCGGTTAAGATGGGTCATGAATTGGATCCGCAGCTGCAGATCGGGTGCATGTTGTTGTATGCGACCACCTATAGCTATGATGCCAATCCTGTCAACCAACTTGCAACTTTGCAACAGAATCAGGCATTTAACTTTTTCTGCGGCGATGTGCAAGTGCGCGGTGAATATCCGGCTTATACCGATGCCATGATGGCTGAGTACGGCGTTAAGTTCCAGGATCTTGAATTTTCCGCAGCTGAGTTGGCGCTGTTGAAGCATTACCCGGTTGATTATATCGGGTTTAGCTACTACATGTCAGCGGTGATTGAAACCACGCAGGAGCATCATGCAGAAGTTGGTGGTAATTTGTTGAGCGGTCTGAAAAATCCGTTCCTGAAGGCGAGTGAATGGGGCTGGCAAATTGATCCAATCGGCCTCCGCATTGCGTTGAACCAACTTTACGATCGTTATCGCAAGCCACTGTTCATTGTGGAAAATGGTTTAGGCGCCATTGATCGGCCTGATGAAAAGGGGGAAGTTCAGGATGATTACCGGATTGATTACTTGCGGCAGCACATCAAGCAAATGGGTGCGGCGATTCATGACGGTGTTGATCTGATGGGTTACACACCATGGGGCTGCATCGACTTGGTGAGTGCCTCTTCCGGACAGATGTCAAAACGCTATGGCTTCATTTACGTTGATCTTGATGATGATGGTGAAGGAACATTGGCACGCAGTAAGAAAAAGTCATTCGATTGGTATCGGCGCGTCATTGCTTCAAATGGCACGGATCTGGCTTAAATCTTGGCGCGCATGGATTAGCTAGTTGAAATTCACACGAAAAAGGACACCATTTGGATCCATCCGAATATTCGGTGGAATCAGGTGGTGTTTTTGGATGCATGAAGGTGGTAGTGACTGAGCTTGACGTTGGTGATGTCGTTTGGGTGATGCAAAATTATCATTGACAGCTACTTTTTGTTTCTGGCGCAAAATTTTAAAAAGTAAGTGATCGATGCCGCTTGGTTTGTGACGAACTTAGGAATAATTTGTTATGCTTGATGAGTCAGGATCAATGCCATTAACGTGTCGCGATAAACTGGTTCCTAATAAGTCGTGATTAAATGTGGTAAATGGTGCACATTTTTCCAGTTGAAGCAGCGGCGGCGTGGTGTAAGATTCGGTAAGGCTAGAGCAAAGCGGTTGTGTGAAGTGTGAATCCAGCAAGCTGAATTCCTGAATTGATGAAAGGAAGACGGATATGTATCGAGATCTGAATGGTAAGGTTGCAGTCGTGACCGGTGGCTCCAAAGGCATTGGCGCGGGCATTGCAGAACGGTTTGGCAAAGAGCATATGGCCGTTGTGATTAATTATTTAGGTGATCACGAAGGCGCGCGAAAAACAGCCGATACAGTGATCAAAAATGGCGGTCAGGCAGTCAGTATTCATGCGGATGTTTCGACAGAAGCGGGGATAGCGAGTTTGGTTAAAACAGCCGAGTCCGAATTTGGCCGCCTTGATGTCTGGGTCAATAATGCAGGTATGGAAATAAAAGCACCGACGCATGAAGTGTCTCTGGATGACTGGAATAAAGTCATTGCGATTAATCAAACCGGGGTCTTTTTAGGCGCCCGTGCTGCTTTGAATTATTTTCTCGACCATCACCAGCCAGGTAATATTATTAACATCACATCGGTTCATGAACAGATTCCCTGGCCAACGTTTGCCAGCTATACTGCAGCTAAAGGGGCAGTTAAACTTTTCACGGAGACGATTGCGATGGAATACGCTAACCGCAGAATTCGAGTCAACGCTATCGGCCCCGGTGCCATTGAGACGCCGATTAATGCGGAAAAGTTTGCTGATAAGGCGCAGTATGACCAAACCGTCGCCATGATTCCCCAAGGACGGCTGGGTAAACCGGAAGATGTTGCCGCCGGAGCAGCCTGGCTGGCATCGACAGAGTCAAGTTACGTCACCGGCACGACCCTATTTATTGACGGAGGGATGACATTATATCCTGCGTTTAAAGACGGACAGGGCTGATCAATGTTGAGAAGATACAAAAAGTCGCCATCTCGATTATGAAATGGCGTCTTTTTGTTTACGGGTTAGAATTCGCGTTTTTTATACAGCATGGTGCTCAACCACCAAGAGAAGATGAAAGCTGAAATAAAGATTGCCACAATTACTCCGAACCAAGGCTTGAGGGCATCTAAGTCTACTTGGAAGCTTCTTTCAAGAAAGATGGCAATTAAGAGAATGGCAAGTGGAAAATAAGCAGCAAGAGGCGCGCGCTTAAACCCCAAGCCAATCATGAGTGGAAACGATAAGATAATTTGAAAGAGCATGAGCGCAGTACCAAAACAAAGCATCCACCCGAAAGCTTGTGAATCACGGATGGGATTAACGCGAGCCATCCAACCCAGACCAATGATAAGCATGCTGCACGCGTCAATTAAGCCCACTGTCATCAAACCGAACAGATAATGGCCGGCGACAATGGTAGTACGGCGGACCGGTAACATGGTGTAAAGATTCTCCATTCCTTGGCGATCAACACCGACAAAAGGCATCATCAATAAGCCAATGCTAAGACCCGTAATGCCGCCTGCAAGCGGGGTTGCTAAGTCACCGTTCAAGAAAGGGAGAAGCAACAAAACGATACTGATCAAAGTACCAAACCAAAAATACTTCTTACTATTAGTATGAAATACAGCCAGGTCCAAGCCAACAAGTTTGACCAAATCACGCATGTGCACGCCTCCCCTTGCCAAAAGCAATCATCAAGGTTTCCAAATCAACTGTTTCCTGAACAATACTGTCAGGCAGTTGATCGGCTTGATCGGCAGGCCAAATACCGGAGAATCCGACGCGGCTTTGTTGCAATCCGATAATCGTTGCTTGAATGCCCGGGGTTAACTCATTTGGGCCACCTTTAATCATAATATACCGATCAAGCAGGTCACTTAATGGCCCAGTGAAGGTTACTTTCCCTGCTAGCAAGTAAGTGACATAATCGGCCACTTTAGCCAATTCGATAATACTGTGGGTTGAAATCAAAACGCTATGTTGATCGTCGCTGATAAAATCCTGCAAAATGGCAATGAGTTCGTCACGGGCAATCGGATCCAAGCCAGACGTGGGTTCATCTAAGATTAAGAGCTGCGGATGATGGGCTAAAGCCGCGGCCAGTTGCAGCTTGATTTTGGTACCCATTGATAAATCACGATATTTGGTTTTTTCAGGAATCGCAAAATCGTGACATAACTGTTTAAAATAAACCGCATCCCAACTAGGGAAAAAAGGACCGACAAACCGATTCACCGCGGTTGATTGCCATGAGTCTGGATAAACCATCCCATCCAGAACAACACCAAGCTGATCCCGAACCTGTTTTCGAGCTGCAACGGTGGTTTGGCCCAGTAAATTGATGGCACCACTGTCAGGTTGAAGCATGTCGAGAATCGCTTTGATCGTTGTTGTTTTACCTGCGCCATTTGGACCGATGAAACCCATAATATAACCGGCAGGCAGGTGAAAACTGACGTCAGCCAAGTGAAAATCCTCATAGTGTTTGTTGAGGTGCGAAACTGTGAGTAAATCAGTTGTCATGATCGGCTTCTCCTTCTGCTTGCAGTAATGTATCTAACATAGTGTGCAACTCGGCGGGGGTGATTTTGGCCATTTTAGCCGTGTCGATTGCTTGATTCAGGGACGCTTCAATGTCGCGCAGTGCGTTTTCCCGGACCAAAGCGCTATCTTGGCCCAGAACATAGGCGCCTTTACCCTGAACGTTGGTAATGAATCCGGCTGCTTCAAGTTCGTGATAGGCGCGGGTCGTTGTGATCACGCTGATACGTAAATCTTTAGCAAGACTGCGGATAGATGGCAATTGTTCATTCGCCTTTAACTGGCCGGCGAGGATCGCGGTTTTAACCTGGTCTTCGATTTGTTCATAAATCGGTTTGCCCGATTGATTTGAGATGACGATCCGCATGGTTAACCTCATTTCGTGTCATGATTTGACCGGATGACGCTTGCGGGCGGTACGTTGTAATTGTAACGAACGCTTGAACGCTTTGAAAATCCCGCCATCAGAATAGCTTAACACATTCGTCTGATAAAGCTTGACCGTTAGCCAGGTGAACGCGATTAAAAAGATCACATTAATGCCGAATGCTGACCAGCCGGCCGCAGCACTGACTTGGCCTGCTCCCAGTCGTACGGGCATCATCATGGTTGATAAAAATGGCACATAACTGGCGATATTAAGAATAGGCGAGGCGCCATTGGCAACAATGATAGCGCCAAAGTAGCCAACCATTCCCAGCATCACAATCGGTGTGGTAGCCTGGCCGATCTGTTCCTGATTCGCAACCAACGAACCAGTTAAGGCGGCCAAAACGGTATAGGTCAAGGTGCCGACAAAGAAGAACGCAATACTAAACAGAATCATGTTTGGACTCACACTACTCAGGTCAAGATGGCTGATAAGCGTTGACAGGGGATTTTGCGGTAGCTGGCGTAAGGCGACGAGACTGGCTAATCCGACGACAGCATAAATAATGATTTGTGTTGCCATCAACGCCAGAATGCCAAGCAGTTTGCCAAAGAACTGAGCTTGCGGCGTAATCGCAGTTAAAATCGATTCTTCTATCCGTGATCCTTTTTCCGTACCAATTTCCTGCGCCATCATTGAAGCATAACTGATGACAAAGGTGTAAATCAAAATACCGACGATGAAACCAGCAACCGATCCGGACGCTTGGGATTTGGCAGAGCGGGTGACAAGCTTGCCATCATCTACTTTGACACTGGTAGTGGCCAAGGCGGGAGTCGCAAAAAGTTGCTGCAGTTGGGTGGTCGATAGCTGTAGTTGACTGGCAACTTTTTTGGTGTGGGCTTGAGCCAGCACGCCTTGCAGTTGGGTGCGGTTGATGCTTTGTCCATTTGTTCGCTGAATGAGACTTGCCTGTTGAGTCGGCTGACCGGTGACTGTCAAAACTGCATCAAGTTTTTCGGCCGCCAATGCTCGTTTAGCTGCAGCCGTGGTGGCGTAATGCGTATAGCGCTGATCGTTGTCGCTGCTGCTTTTAAACGTTTGAACCAATGCCGGGCTGTCCGAAACCACGCCGATTCGGGTTGTTTGATTGGTTTGATTCATCAACCAGAAAACCGCGCCAAAGATAGCTGCTAATACTAACGGACCCAGGACAATCCACAACCAGGTTTTACTTTTAAGGTTTTTGATGAAGACTTGGCGAAAAATGACATCCATTTTTTCCATGATTAGGCCTCTACTTTCATGCGGAAGATTTCGTCTAAGGATGGTGCTTGTTGACTAAACTCGGGAATGTAGCCTTGGTGTGTGGCAGCGGCGAAAATATCATGGCCAACTTGCGGATCGGTCAGTTTGACTAAGAAGCCGCGAGAACGTGGCGTCACCGTGATCACGCCGGGGAAAGCCTGTAGCTCCTGTTGGGTTAAGGGGGATTGAACATAGAGTCGGGTTTGACCAAACTGTTCGCGAATTTCGTCAAGCTTGCCGGATAAGACAACGGCACCGTTTTTTAGCATGACCAACCGATCGGAAATGGCTTCAACGTTGCGCATGTCGTGGCTCGAATAGATAATTGCGCTGCCTTGATCACGCAACCGGCGAATCCCGACTTCTAGCAGATGGGCATTAACCGGATCCAGACCGGAAAAGGGTTCATCCAAAATAATAAATTGGGGTGTATGAATCATCGCGGCAATCAGTTGAACTTTTTGCTGATTACCTTTTGACAGATCTTTGACGAGGTCGGTGGGCTTGCCTTTGACTTGAAATTGGTCAAGCCATTGATCAAGGACTGCCATGACCGCTGGACGTTTCATGCCGTGAAGTTCAGCGAAGAAACAAATTTGATCCGCGATGGTCATTTTAGGATACAAACCGCGTTCTTCAGGTAAATACCCGATTGTCTCGCGGCTCAGTTTGGCCAATGGTTGCTGGTTCCAAGTAACCGTGCCTTGATCCGGTTGCAGCAAGTTCAGTAACATGCGGAAGGTCGTGGTCTTTCCGGCACCATTTTGACCGATAAGTCCGAGAATTTCTCCGGGTCGAACCGCAAAAGAAACATCGTGAACGGCGGTGGTATTTCCAAAACGCTTGGTAAGGTTGGTGACGTTGAGCATAGCGAACATCTCCTTTGTGTGTTTATACTGTATATGTAATATATGCACAGTATAAACAGCGACTATTGGAATTGCAAGCAGCATTTTGGAAATTTGATGACGATTTGTCAGCTGCGGCGATTTACGGGGGTTGAGCGGCTATCATTTGTGTGAATATAAGGCAACTTTTTTGAACCCAAAAACGCCAGAAGTCAGGCAGCATTTGCTGTAATGACTTCTGGCGCATTCAAAAAGCAGTGATTCAATTGTTAAGGCAGGTTGAAGATCAAAATCGGATTCATTCCGCTTGTTGGGCAACTTGGCTTAATGACATAACATCCCGGACAATCATTAATTCCTCGTTTGTCGGGATAACGAGGGTCTTGACGCGTGCATCCGCTGCCGTAATATCGCCGGCGTTATCGTGAATCTGTAAATTACGCTCAGGATCAATCCGGGCGCCCAGATAGCCAAGCGATTGCATGATGCGGGCACGAATATTGCTACTGTGCTCGCCGATGCCGGCTGTGAAGACAAGCACGTCAACGCCATTCATTAAGGCCGCGTAAGCACCGATATATTTGATAATTCGGTTGACGAAAATATCCAGCGCTAGTTTTGCGCGCGGATGTGTCGGGGCGGCGGCTTCAAGATCACGAACATCGTGGCTAATGCCGGAGATCCCACGCAATCCGGATTCGGTGTTTAAAATGTCAATCATTTGATCAACATCGGTTATGTCTAACTTTTTCATGAGGTAGGCAATCAATGAAACATCCACATCACCGGCGCGGGTTCCCATTGTCACGCCGGATACAGGGGTGAACCCCATTGACGTATCCACGGATTTACCATTTTGGATCGCCGTGATGCTGGAGCCGGCGCCAAGATGCATGACAATCATACGCATGGATTCAAGCGGTTTGCCTAGCATTTTGGCTGCGTGAGCACTGACATACCGAACGCTGGTGCCATGTGCGCCATATTTACGAACGCCGTATTTTTGGTAATATTCATAAGGA
Source organism: Lacticaseibacillus sp. 22 (assembly GCF_055413445.1). Lineage (NCBI taxonomy): Bacteria > Bacillati > Bacillota > Bacilli > Lactobacillales > Lactobacillaceae > Lacticaseibacillus > Lacticaseibacillus sp. 22. Next base: position 103,618 of record NZ_JBVAYD010000007.1, read on the forward strand.
ATGCTGTAAAGATAATTGACCGGTTTCATAGTCTGATGAAAGGCAGTATCAAAAACCGCCACTTCAAGCGCCCACGGCATCATCTTACGGAAAATATCGATGCAATCGGCTTCGACGGGATTGTGCAGTGGCGCGTAATCCCGCAACGCCCGAATTTGGGCCAACACCCGATTGTCAATGACGATAGGTGCGGAAAATAGTTCTCCACCTGCAACAACGCGATGACCGATGCCGGTAATTTCATCGAGGCGGTTCACCAGACCTAAAGATTGCAAGTGACTGAGCAAATTACTAACAGCTTCCCGATAATTGCGAATCGGAGTGGTACTTTCATAAACCTGATCAGTACCATACTTGATTTTAACCGTCGACTGACGCAGGATATCAGTTGCGCCTTCTGCTACTTGTCTTTCGCTGGGCATGTCAAACAACTTCCATTTAAGTGAGGAGCTGCCGGCATTGATAGAGAGGATTTTTACCATGTTTGATCACTCTTTCACTATTGCTATATCTGTATCATACCACTTAAAAAGCACAATGTTTGTGAAACATTGTGCTAATTGTTAATTTTTAAAAATTAAATGAATTATTATTTTGGCATGATTTCTTGAAATATGCAATGTTGGCGGCGATTCTTTAACAATTTTTGCACTGACAGGCAACCAAAATTGAAGCTGGGATCGCTAAAGAAATCACAAATTAGTTAATGCGTTCGCTGCAAGAGCTGCTGCGTGAGCTTGGTCAAGGCTGCTTTGGTAGGCGATGAAGGCAGTGGGTTCAAAGCTGTAATTGCTCGGTGTGTATAGGTAAACGCAAGCTGATGTGCCTGTGGAAGACCGTGTTTACGAACAATCGCAGCGATTTCATCAGCATTGGCAGCGATTTGTTCGGCTGTTTTCGTTAAAGGCTTCAACTGGTCAGGCACAGTTTGATAGGCGTAGATGAGCGGCAAGGTGACAATGCCATTATTTAAATCCTCAAGCGCCGGTTTATTCAATGTTTTGGCAGTTTGGGTATAATCAAGTAAATCATCAATCATTTGAAAGGCCATTCCGAGCTGCCGGCCAAATCGGTAAGCGGCCTTTTTCTGGGCGGCAGAAAGGTGACCAATCGTTGCGCCTGTATAAGTTGCCAGCGCAAACAAAGCGGCTGTTTTACCGCTGATGGCACTTAAATAAGCATTGACGGTTGGAATGAGCGGTGCGCTGGGGCCGTTTTGATCCACTTCACCCATAAAGATGCGCTTCATGATGCGGGCGTTGGTTCTTAAATCAACGGTTTCGGGATCCTGTTCGCTAAGCAATTGAAAATAGATGGCAAACAGGAAATCACCGGCATAGATGGCTTCACGATTTCCGGACTCGGCAGAAACCGTGGTCATGCCGCGACGAATATCGGCATGATCCAGCACATCATCGTGAACCAGTGTGGCTAGGTGTAGTGCTTCAATCGCAGCACCAGCCGTCACAAGCTCAGCGTTGTCAGGTTCGCCAAAACGCGCTAGCATAAGCATAAGCCCGCTTCGTAACATCTTGCCGCCTGCATTGATTTGTTGCTGAATCAACGTATGCACTTGTGGTTCGCGTAAAGTAGCGACCTGTTCCAGCCGCTGCTGAATCTGTTCGAGTTGGTGATAGACCATGGGGAATCGGTGCCACAGGGGATGAATCATGCATTTTCTCTCTTTCCTAAAGACATATTTACTCTACTGTACCTGATTCTTAAAAGTCAATTGTTGGAGGTTGTTATGTCAATATCTGTATTTCTTGAATTAGTTGAGATTAAGGCGAAAACAGCATCGGTTTTCCCCTTTTTGTTGGGGACGTTGTTTGCCTGGTACCATTATCATACGTTACATATTCCGGAATTGTTGGTTTTCTTTGTTGCCATGCTTTTGTTTAACATGGCGGTTGATGCGAATGACAACTATCAAGATTATCGCCGTTCGGAAAAGACAGAAGCCCTACATTTTCGCGAAAAGACCAATATCATTGGCGTCAATCATCTGAATCCAAGCATGATTGGCTGGATGGTGGTGGTAATGATGGTCACCAGCGCAGTGCTTGGCTTGTGGATGGTAAGCCGTACCGGATGGCCATTGTTGGTGATGGGACTGTTTAGCTTTGCGGTGGGCTATGGCTATGCAGGTGGTCCGCGGCCGATTTCCGCCACACCGTATGGGGAATTCTTCTCGGGATTTACGATGGGGTTTGTCATTTTTCTGATCGCGGTTTATGTCAACGTCTTTAACGTGGTTGACTTTTCGTGGTCATTAATTGCGTCGGTTTATCTGGCAAGTGGGTTGGCACAATGCGCGATTTCGGCGTTGTTACTGGCCAACAACATTGCTGATCAGGATGAAGATGAGACGCTTAAACGGCGCACAATTGTCCATTATCTCGGACGTCAGCGCAGTATTGTTTTCTTTTATAGTTTGTATACGGCAGGCTTCTTGATGCTGATTATTTCGGTATTACTCGGCCTGTTGCCAAAATTGACGCTGCTGACATTGATCACCGTGCCGCTGGTCGTCAAAAATGCGCGTGGATTTGCTGCTAATCCGGTTAAAAAGCTGACGTTTCCGAACGCCATCAAAAATCTATTCGTCACCACTTTAGCGCAGGTAGTCTTTTTGGCGCTTGGGGTGTGGCTCAATTTCTAAGCGGTAAAGCGTACGTGTGAGGAGGTTAAGCAGGCCATGACAATTCGTCCTTTTGTTAAAAAAGATTTGGGTCATTTTATTGATGCGGTGACACCATTATTGTCGCCTTCAGCCTTGAATTTCGCCTTGATTACCGATACTCATGACAAAGCCAAATTCTCGTCGACTTATTATGGCCCGACTGGATTTTGGCATGTCCGTGAGCAGCAGTGGTTGAGCACCCGGATGCCACTTGACTTGCGGGTTCATCTTGGCGACATGGTTGATGGCTCGGAATTGCCATGGCTAACCAAAATGCGCTTGCGCAATATCATGGCTGATTATCGGCGAGGTGCGGTGCCATTTCTGGTTACTAAAGGCAATCACGATGACAATGATAAATTCGCCGAAAAGCGGCCCGGTCACAAAGGCAGCTTCTTGCCGGATGTTAATCGTCAGCTGATATTTGCGACAGATGCCGCGCAGCCTGATGTTGCGGTTTCGCGTGAAGGCTTATTGGTGCGGGACTATCCGGGATTACGCGTGATCGTTTTAAATACGGCTGATGTACCGTTACATGCCGGACATAAAGTTTACGATGTCAAGAAGACTTTAGCGGTTTCGTTTGCGCAGTTACGCGACTTTGCTTTAGCGTTAAAAGGCGCGTTGAACCGTGATGTGTTAATCATGAGTCACGCGCCGGCGATGAATCAAAAAGGCCAACCAGCCTTAAAGTTTAACGGTCGGGCCGTCCATGAGTTGTTGCGTGCATTTAATTTGCATGCCAGTGGGGTGTTGAATACAGGTAAAACGCCTGAATTTGGCGGACAGTTAAGGTTTGATTTCACCCAAAACACGGGTCGGATCATTGCGTATCTCGCCGGACACTACCACTTGGAAGCGGACTATCAGGTGAATGGTATTCATTACAGCCTACAAAATACCAGTGCACTGATGGGTCGCCATCACGGATTGACGACTAAATTTAATCGCCGGTTTGATCGACATTTTGGTACTCCTAGCGAATATGCCGGATATGTTGTCAGTGTTGACATTGATCGTCGGCGTTTAAGTCTCTATGGCTATGGCGCAGCAAGCCGGGTTCGCCGGTTTGCTTTTTGACGGTTTAAAAATTTTTTTGTAAAAAAGCAGGTCATAGGGCTTGCCAAGATAGCGCTTACATGATACACTTTATTTGAAGTTAAGGAAGAACATCAAGGTCGATGCAGGAACCAAGAATCACGATCCTTCGTTCAGTAACAAGCAAACGAACTGGCTCGAAAGTGTGTGTCGCAAAGCACGAGTAAAACGAATAGAGCGTTGGTGCAGTAAGTATCTGCGCCACCTATCGTCAGATTCATGTTCCATGAGATCTAAAGATGAACACACATGGAGGTATGAGGCTAATAACAAGACTCAGTAATCCAAACGGGACAATGAGCTTCCCATAGATGTTCAATCGGGTGTGTCATAGAACCACCAAACAACGCCAAGTTATCTGGCAACATCATTTCAACACTCGTCGTTCCGTACAAGTGAATAAGATTTTTGTAGAGGTGTCGCAGTATTAGGTTTATTGAAGAGGGTTTTACAATTAGTACCAGTCAATGTAACAACATGACTGCATCGGTCAAATCCTTAACTTAGGAGATCCAAGTTCGACTGTAGGAACTTGGGTCTCTATTTTTTTGCCGTTTTTGGTGGTGGTAGGATTGACCATTTTTTGCTGACTTTTGATCAGCTCAACAATTAATGCGATCAAGGCTACGATAAACGTATCGAAAGCCAGCACTAATTGTAAGCGTCCGCAACGGACACTTAGGCTACTCCTTTCGTTAGGAATTACGGGCTTTGAAGGTTAACGCCATAAGCACCACTTCCGATCGGAAATAGCCACCGCTTTCACTTCTCTACTTGATCCATTGTACAGGGAATACAATTGTTTTAGAAACATATTTTTAAATCAGTAGTGTATTTCATTTTAACTGGGGTTATGCTAATGACACAGGACGTCCAAGTAAAAAAATGGAGTACAGAAAAGTGCATATTGAATATATGAAAGAAACAAACGTTGCCTATTTTAGACGAATGGGCCCTTATGGTAGTGAAAATGGAAAATTAATGCATTCCTTTAAACAATGGGTTAAGGCAGAAGGTCTATTCGAAGGATCAACTATTCTAGGTATAGCTTTAGATAATCCGCAGAATGTTCCTGATGCGAATTGTAGATATGATGTTTGTTTAATTATTAATAAGGAACATTTGAAGAATAACCGTATTAAGCAAAGGCCTTTACCTTCCATAAAGTACGCTATTTTTAAAATACCTCATACCGAAATAGCAATTAATGAATTTTATAAAAAGTTGAACCAGATTATCTGCGAAAAACAACTTAAGGTGCTTAATAAGCCAATTATTGAACGATATAAACAGAAATTAGTCAGTTTGGGATTCTGTGAGATACTAATCCCAATAGAATAGAGACTCCATTATTATGAAACAAGCAGTTTTTGTGATGTTGAATGACTATGCTGATTGGGAGACGCTTACCTTTCAAGTACATTAAATCAAGCCCCTAGTCAGGAAGTTAAAACTGCTTCCATTAAGCAAGAGGTAGTTTCAATTGGTGGTTTTAGAACCACAGTAGACTATAAATCGGAAAATACCGGCTAATTGTGAGCTATTAATATTGATTGGTGGAAATTCATAGCAAATTAAAAACAGTGTACTAAAACAGCTAATCCAAGATTAGCTAACGAATAACAAGTTCGTGGGTGCGATCTGTAGTGCCGTGGACTATCTCGCTAAAAATGGATTACTTACTAACTTCAAACATACTGGTAACGCACAATATCTGTGGAAAGACTTTGACCAGTATCAAAACAAATCAGACTTCTTTCAAGAAAAAACAGTACGCGATCATAATTTAGTTACTGCTAATGGTGCTGCGCCGCTAGAATTTACAAAGCAAGTTTTGAAAATGATTAAGTTTAAAAATAGTGAGCAAATAGACAAGAATATTTATTTATGCGAATTTGGGTTTTATCAATTTTGCAAAAAAGTATGGCAATCGATTTTGTTGATTAAACTATATCGCTTATCTTGTTTAGGGGGATTAACCTTGAAAATTACGTGTATATTTTGGGTGGGGAAAAAATCTAGCTTAGAACATGTTATTCCTGAAGCTATTGGCATTAATAGTTTTACTACGAATACAGTTTGTGCAGACTATGATGGTGCTCTTGGTGCAACAATTGAAATAAAAAGAGAGATTCTAGAGTTAGAAGGGTGCAAGTGGAATATGCCACAAGTGTTAAGACTTGGAAAAGATTCGAATGGTAACACCATAATATTAGACAAAGATCCAGGTCCTAAATATATTCCTAAAGTAACTGAAAAGGATAATGGCTTTTCAGTTATGGCGAATTCTAAAAAAGAAACAGCTCAGATAATTAAAAAAGGTAAGGAGGCAGCATGTTCCACAGAAGCTTATAGATAAAGCCTTGAAAAAAATTAAAAATACGGAAGTTGAAGAAAGTTGACTAAAGATTAATTTTAGATACAACTACAATGTATTAAATTTTAAATTAGCGTTTTTGAAAATTGCTTTTGAATATATATTACGGTGATACTTGTAAACAAGATTCCATTGGAAACCGTCTAAAAAACATTCTTAATCAATTTGAATCTGGCAGCATGGCAAACTATTCTAACTATCTGATAGACGTTCCAAGTCAAATATCTACTCCATTTAAGAATGCTTTAAAAAGAGGCAATCAAACTATCCATGAAAAATTGCCTGTGATTGATCCTAATAACAGGCTCTTTATCTCTATCTTGCTAGTCAATGGTGAATTTTCATATTCCATCTTAGTTTCAAATCATGGTGATACTTATCCTAGCGTGTTGGGTAAAAGAAAATCAATATTGATAATTAAATGGCGTTAACCGTGTCGTGTGCTTATTTGGAGGCCACATAAAAAAGGTGATGGTGCCGACTTTGAGGGTGTAGTCGCTTTGCTCTGAAACGCGTTCACAGTCGCAGAAATCTGCGTGTAAGGACCTCAGCCGCAATGGCCAAAGCCCGGCCATTGCGGCTGAGGCCACTTACACTCCGATTTCTAAGCGCTCCTGTTCACGCTCTGCTCTGAAACGCGTTCGCCAGCCCAGAAACCTGCACATAAGGACCTTGAGCGCAATGGCCAAGCCCGGGCCATCACGCTCAAGGACACTTATGCTCCGGTTTCTAACCGGGCTGGCTCACGCTCTTTGATTGACTTGCGTTGTCAAATCTTTATACTGAAACAAGTAATGATCGTCATTCACGCGAAAAGGGGTTAACTGTATGTGCGGAATCATCGCGTTTGCGGACAAGACAATTTTGAACAAGAAACCAGTTATTAATAACATGATGGATATGATCAAACACCGGGGGCCGAATTCGAGTGGCGAATATATCAATGATGATGTTGCGCTTGGATTTCGTCGGTTGTCGATCATTGACTTAAAGGGTGGTTCGCAGCCGATTCTGAACGAAGACGGTACTGTTGCGATTATCTTTAATGGGGAAATCTATAATTTTCAGAGCATTCGCAAAGATTTGATTGCTGCCGGACATGTGTTTAAGACCCATTCCGACACCGAGGTGCTGCTTCATGGTTACGAAGAGTATGGCATTGAAGAACTGTTGAAAAAGATTCGCGGCATGTTTGCTTTCCTGATTTGGGATGACAACAAGAAAGAAATGTTTGGTGCGCGCGACTTCTTTGGAATTAAGCCGATGTATTACTACCACGATGGCGACACGTTCATCGTCGGTAGTGAAATCAAGGCCTTTTTGAAACATCCTAAGTTTAAGAAGCAACTGAACAAAGAAGCGCTCAAACCGTATTTGACCTTCCAGTACTCTGCGTTGGACGAAACTTTCTTCAAAGGCGTTTATCGCATTCCGGAAGGTCATTACTTCACGTTGAAGGATAATGAACTCACGATTAAGAAGTACTGGGATATGGACTTCAAGGCGAACAATCTGAGTTTTGAAGATACGGTTGCTGCCATTGACAAGAGTGTGTCCGAATCAGTTGATGCCCACCGGATTTCCGATGTTGAAGTCGGCTCCTTGCTTTCTTCAGGGGTGGATTCGTCATATATTACCGCGCTGTTGCGGCCAGAGCACACTTTCTCCATCGGTTTTGACAACAAGAAGTATCATGAAGGGGTCGCTGCGAAAGAACTCAGTGACAAATTGGGCTTAGATAACACTAGTGATATCGTGACGGAAAAAGAGGCATTGGATAACTTCCCATTGATTCAATATCATTTGGACGAGCCGGATTCCAATCCTTCCTGCGTGCCGTTATACTTCCTGACAAGACTGGCTCACAAAGATGTGACGGTTATTTTGTCTGGTGAAGGGGCGGACGAACTTTTTGCCGGGTATGCCAACTATGGCTTTCATACCCGCAGCCATGCGATTCGGGTCTTCGCGGACGGTTTGCGTAAGTTACCGCGCGGCGTGAAGTACCGCATTGCCCATGGGTTGAAGAAGATGCCGAACTTCCACGGACGGCTGCATCTGTATGAATCCACGGCCCCGGCGGAAGAGTTCTTCATTGGTGAGGCCTTAGTTTTCCATGAAGGCCAGGCCGATGAGATCTTGCAGCCGGACTTCCGCCAGAGTAAGAGCGTTCGTGATATCGTAACGGAATCGTACAAAAAGGTGCGCCATTACGATGATGAAGTCAAGAAGATGCAGTACCTTGATATTCACCAGTTCATGCCTAAGGATATTTTGCTGAAGGCCGACAAGCTGTCAATGGCCAACTCTATGGAACTGCGGGTACCGTTTTTGGATAAGGAAGTTGCCAAAGTGGCGGCTGGTATTCCAACCAAATATCTGATCAACTCGCACAATTCTAAGTACGCCTTGCGTGAAGCTGCCAACCGTCACTTGCCAGAAGAATGGGCGAGTCGCGAAAAACTCGGCTTCCCGGTTCCGGTCAAACAGTGGCTTGAAGATGAACCTTTTTATAAAAAGGTTCGCGAAACATTTGAGCAAGACTGGGTTAAAGAGTTCTTTGATCAAGACGCAATTTTGGATATTCTCGATAAGACTTACCGCAAAGAGCGCAATGATCGCCGCAAAGTTTGGACGATTTATACCTTCTTAGTTTGGTATAAGGTTTATTTCATTGATGATGAGATTCCGCATTATGTGGCGGATTCAAACAAAGAAAAGCTCGAAGCCTAGTCGATTTTGAACCTAAACAAGCACAAGCTGCAGCCAGAACTCATTCTGTCTGTGGCTTGTGCTTTTTAAGTGTTAGTCAGTTCTCTGCGCTGGCAAGTGTGGTGGGAGCTCATCATCTAGACATATTTTTGGGTAAGTTGGGTTTGACCTGAATGCAACAGTACAGCACTGGAAAGTCACTTTGGAGGACTTGCTCGGCACTTTTGCAGATGCGGTAGGATTTGGCGAGGCTATCACCGGCTGGGAGCACGATTTCGGCTTCGACAATAATATTGCTGCCAGCATACCGACCATCAACGAAGCTGACCGCGAGTATCCCACTAACAGTTTGCAGCTTGTCCACAAGTTGGGTGCGGAGGGCAGGATTGAACCCGTTGGAGAGCTTTTCGGCGCTGGTGCTGAGAATTCGGCTGCCGTTCCAGATCAAGAATAGCCCGATCAAAACAGCTGCCAGTGGATCAATCCAGTGGATGTGCCAATAGGAAGCACCGAGAATGGCGATCATGGTGCCAGTTGAAGTCAAGGCATCGCCGAGAAAATCTTTGGCCGATGCCGCGAGTGAACTACTTTGTGTATGTTGGCCAATGAGGTGGTTGAACCAACAAAGGATTAGCATTGACACCGCTGAAATGGCAGCCATGATAGCGGCTTGGCCTTTGAGTGGCGCAGCGGCGTGTCCGGATAGTAAGGCCAAAGTTGCGCCCAGACCTTCCCAGATGGTGATCAGGCCGATAAGAAACATACCCAAGCCGGCTAGAAAAACGGCAAGATTCTCAAATTGCCAGTGACCTTCAAGATGAAATGTATCAGAAGGGCGGGTGGCAAACGATAGTCCGACAATCAAAGCAGAGACGGTGACAATGCCAGTCAAATTATTTTGACCATCGGCGGTTAACGCAACGGCATGATCCTTCGCGCCGAACCATAGCTCAATGGCGGCAATCACAGTGTAGACGATGAGATTCATAACCAGCATACGCCGGGCCTGACGAATCTTCTCATGACCGTGTTGTTCAATTAAGGCTGAGATACTGAGCGAATTGTTGCTTTTTAACATCGCAAACACCTTCTTTAGTGAGCGTGAGCCAGCCCGGTTAGAAATCGGAGTGTAAGTGGCCTTGGGCGTGATGGCCGGGCTTTGGCCATTGCGCCCAAGGTCCTTACACGCAGATTTCTGGGCTGGCGAACGCGTTTATCGTAAGCGCGAGCCAGCGCGGTTAGAGACCGGAGTGTAAGTGGCCTTGGGCGTGATGGCCCGGTTTTGGCCATTGCGTTCGAGGTCCTTACACGCAGGCTTTTGCGCCGGGGAGCGCGTTAAGCATCTTCAGTAGCATCAATTTCGATGAAGCTTTGATGCAAGCCGATCTGAAAACGGAAGAGCATAAGAAGATTAAATAGTCCGATTAAGCCGATCATGATCGCCATGTCGGTGCCAATCGCTTGATGTGTTGCAATTAAGCTTCTTAAAGCGTCAATGAGATAGGTCATCGGCAGCCATTCATTAATCGCTTTTGCAAAGCCATTGACTAAA
>NZ_JBVAYD010000070.1:0-1087 GCF_055413445.1 Lacticaseibacillus sp. 22
GTAGGCAACTCCCTATTTTTTGCCAATGATGCGAAGAAGTCCGGGTAATTATCTTCAACTAACTTAAATGAATCTTCGTGATCGTTTGCCAATGCGATTCGTTCTTTCAAGTTAAAATCAACAGCTCGCTGATCACCACCGACCGGAAGTACTAAGTCATGTGACTTGGTGTCCGTTGCAATTCGTTGTAAAAGAGTTGTGGCATCATCATTTTCAATTAGTTCAACTCCGGCATAATAACCATTTTTAATGTTTGCCGCTAATACCCTTGAACCATCCTCAGCTGTCCAATAAAAGTAACGTGCATCCTTCTCGTGAGGCATACCGCGCCAAAAAACAGTTGCGGTGATGTCAAACCCCGAATAGATCTTGGGCATATCTTTTCCCTGCCCAAAAGAGTCCGGTAAATACCCAACTTTCATGGCCCCGCCTAAATCCGCAGCTAATTTATGTCCCAACTGTAAATTGCGAACAATCGACTCACCACTTGTCACCATCTCATCAATCTGGGTATACCATGGACCGATAAAAAGTCGTCGAGCTTGAACAAATTGACGGATCTCATCCCGCTTATCAGGATTCGTTTGTAGGTAATCATCGATAATCGCCATTTGTCCATCAAGAAGATAAGCGTCCAGCTGGTTATTAGTAAGAGCTTGCAATACCTCTTCCATATGATAAGCAAATTGAACCCTTGCATGCTGACGTGTGAAGTACCATTCAAAATCCCAATGGGTATGGGCTATAACGTGAACTCTTTGCATTTATTAAACTTCCTTTTTTCGTCACAATTTACTTATACTGTTTATGCCGCAGACGCCATTTGACGCTCATTGCGTTGATTCATGATAACGAATGGCGCATATAACAGGACATCGAATATAACCAAGACAAGTGCAAGAATGACTGGACTCGTATGCAATCCGCCTAAAATCCATGTGCTAAAGAAAATTGGTTCGTTACCAGAATTCAAGACCACCAGTGGAACCACCCAGCCGATAGAGGTCACAACGTATGCAACGACTGCATTGAACAGAGGGACAACGATCCAGGGAATCAACATAATCGGATTTAAAACAATCGGTAA
>NZ_JBVAYD010000071.1:0-992 GCF_055413445.1 Lacticaseibacillus sp. 22
ACATATTGTCAACTGGCAAGCTGGCTCTGAATGGCACTTCATACACCATTGATGGCACAATTGAAGATACTAAGGGTAATCCAAATGGTCAAAGATATCATACTGAGTTAAACCCCGATGGCTTACTGTCATATATAACACAAACTGACGGTACAACGAAGATGGATGTTAGCAGAATCTCAATGGGGACTCTTGAGTTTACACACTTAGCTAGTGGACTGGGAAACAGTGCAACCTATATCTCAAGCACTTTAGACACTGTAAAAGTCTTGCAATTAGCAAATAATAACCAGATGGTTTGGCAGGGGGCTATGATGCCCGAGAATGGAGACGTTGCGACAATGTCGGTTCCACTGTCTCAAACACTAACCGGCTGGCTCATTGCTTGGAGTTATTTTCAAAATGGCGTGCCAACGCATAACAACTATGCCTTCACTCTCATACCAAAGGCTGCACTGGTATACAACACAACTGGGGCTAACTATTTGCGGGTAACCCTCACAATGAATGAAGTTGGTACAACCTACAAACTTTTGTTTTATGACGATAGGAATATTGTTGGCAATGATGAAAACGCAACAGGATATCCAGCTAAAGCGGTTATGACTGAGGTATACGCAGTTTAGGAGGTTGCTATGGAAGTTGACAAAGTAAAAGCCATTTTTAGCACTGATGAAGATGGCTATATCACTGGCTACCAGCAGGAATTTTGGGACGGCACTCAGTGGCAAACGCCGTTTGATGATGAGAAAGCCATCATGATCGCTCCTGAAGAGCTGAAAAAGATTGCCATTGGCGCCTCAAAGTTGGCTGATGACGGTACTGTTGTCATAGATACCGATAAACAAGCAGCATTAGACAAAGCGGCTAATCAAGTGACACCGACCGCAGAACAGAAGCTACTCGCAAATTTAACTCTTGAAGTAGCACAGCTGAAGGCGGCGAAATCAAGTGACTAATTATGATCAGTGTGCACTACTTTACAGTTGGGG
>NZ_JBVAYD010000072.1:0-874 GCF_055413445.1 Lacticaseibacillus sp. 22
AGAAACTGTTTGAGGTCTTTGAAAGACGCTTGAATTTCCGGTAAAATATGTGAAAAAAGGACTTCATTATGACTGATTATCCAAGCAATATCACTCGTGACCAATTTGAATTGATTCGCGTTGACCTTGAGACGTTTCGCAAGCGTACATGTCCTCGAAGGGTGGACCTATTTGATGTCTTCAATGCAGTGCTTTACGAGCTTCGTACGGGCGCTCAATGGCGTCAGTTGCCGCATGATTTTCCGAAATGGCAAACCGTTTACACTTACTTTGCCATGTGGTCAAAACCATTAGCTAATTCGGAATATTCCCTGATTGACCTGCTTTTAAAAAAATTGTCGCTCGAGAGCGATTACGAATGGGACGATCGGTACGAACGTCGTTCGTAATTCTTGATGCGCAAAGCGTCAAAAATACGGCAACACCCCAAAATAAAGGGTATGATGGCGGCAAGAAAATCAGTGGGATTAAACGCCACCTTGCCGTTGATATTAATGGTCTCCCATTCGCGATCCACATTACCACAGCTAATGTCTCCGAACGGGACGGTGCGATCGCTTTACTCGCGTTAAATGAAGAGCAGTTTGATCTTGTTCAGCGAGTGATGGCCGATGGTGGCTATACAGGCGACAACTTCGCCCAGTCGGTCCATGCAATCATTGGTGCAGATGTCATTATCGCCAAACAAAGTGATCTGAAGAACGGTCAAGTAACGCCACAGCGCTGGGTCGTGGAACGTAGTTTCAGTTGGTTAACCAACTGGCGACGGCTTTTGTTCAATTGCGAACGCAAGTTAAATACCAGTAAAGTCATGGTTGCTATGGCCTTTATAGGGATCCTGCTTGCTCGTCAATAGAGACCTCAAACAGCTTCT
>NZ_JBVAYD010000073.1:0-805 GCF_055413445.1 Lacticaseibacillus sp. 22
CCAGTTTCCGATGCACTTCCTCGGTTAAGCCGAGGGCTTTCACATCAGACTTAAAAAACCGCCTGCGCTCGCTTTACGCCCAATAAATCCGGATAACGCTTGCCACCTACGTATTACCGCGGCTGCTGGCACGTAGTTAGCCGTGGCTTTCTGGTTGGATACCGTCACGCCGACAACAGTTACTCTGCCGACCATTCTTCTCCAACAACAGAGTTTTACGACCCGAAAGCCTTCTTCACTCACGCGGCGTTGCTCCATCAGACTTGCGTCCATTGTGGAAGATTCCCTACTGCTGCCTCCCGTAGGAGTTTGGGCCGTGTCTCAGTCCCAATGTGGCCGATCAACCTCTCAGTTCGGCTACGTATCATTGCCTTGGTGAGCCGTTACCTCACCAACTAGCTAATACGCCGCGGGTCCATCCAAAAGCGATAGCTTACGCCATCTTTCAGCCAAGAACCATGCGGTTCTTGGATTTATGCGGTATTAGCATCTGTTTCCAAATGTTATCCCCCACTTAAGGGCAGGTTACCCACGTGTTACTCACCCGTCCGCCACTCGTTCAAAATTAAATCAAGATGCAAGCACCTTTCAATAATCAGAACTCGTTCGACTTGCATGTATTAGGCACGCCGCCAGCGTTCATCCTGAGCCAGGATCAAACTCTCATATAAATATGAGCTGTTCGAATAGCTCGATTTGTTGTTCTAGCGAATTGACTTCGCAAATGTTACTTTTTGCCTCGATACCGAAGTATCAAGGACCCTGCACATTTAAACGAAACTTTGTTCAGTTTTCAAAGGACTAC
>NZ_JBVAYD010000074.1:0-731 GCF_055413445.1 Lacticaseibacillus sp. 22
TTCCACCTTCAATAGGAGCATGAGTGAAAGGCACGTTTATTGTTGGAGAATTAATTTCTGCGCTGTCAACCTCAATTGATTGCAACTTTTTGATATTCAACACTGCTTGCTGAATGCTCTGATCGACCCATTTTGAGCCGTCGTAATACTGCAATGCTGTGGCATCGTTAAGCGTTTTCCCGTGCCACCACAGGTCGCCTTTCTTGGGGCTTGTGGGTGTTCCCAACTGAATGTACGTGTATGGCACATCCTTGCTTCCGGGAACCCCTTGTGGCCCTTGTGGTCCCTGTGGACCTTGCGGACCAGTTTCACCTTGTGGGCCCTGCACTAGTTGCCAAGAATAAAGTGCTGGATTGGTGCTGTCAGCTTGCGTAAAGTCTGTATAACTACCAATGTACTTACGAGAACCCGGAGTATCCAGCGAAAAGTTCGTTCTACCATCACTGCTATCGGCGTATGCGATATGGAAGTACGGTGTCTTGCCATCAGCACCCGGTTTCCCTGGCACCCCATCTTTACCATCCGCACCGTCTGCACCTTTGATCAGCGACCAGTTATAGTCGCTTGGATTCGTACTGTCGCCAGATGTGAAGTCACTGTAGAAGCCAATGTACTTGCGGTTAGGATCAGTGATTGAGAAGTCGGTCTGGCCGTCTTGGCTGTTTGCGTAAGCAAAGTGAGCGTAGGAAGTACGACCATCAGCACCCGGTTTCCCCGGCAAGCCTTGATCG
>NZ_JBVAYD010000075.1:0-661 GCF_055413445.1 Lacticaseibacillus sp. 22
GAGAATTATTGGTTTTAATTGGCGGCTCAAGTCGATATTTTTGCCGACTTAGCTCAGTTGGTAGAGCATCTGTCTTGTAAACAGGGGGTCGAAGGTTCGAATCCTTTAGTCGGCATGGCACCAATAATTTGATAAGCATTTTGTTTCATGCGGAAGTAGTTCAGTGGTAGAACATCACCTTGCCATGGTGGGGGTCGCGGGTTCGAATCCCGTCTTCCGCTTTCCGAGCACAGTGCCGAGGGTGTGCTTGGTCGAAAAGTTCCTCGGCATTATCATGATTTGCACCCATAGCGCAACTGGATAGAGTGTCTGACTACGAATCAGAAGGTTGTAGGTTCGACTCCTACTGGGTGCATTTAACGGGAAATAGCTCAGCTTGGTAGAGCACCTGGTTTGGGACCAGGGGGTCGCAGGTTCGAATCCTGTTTTCCCGATTGGACGCTTAGTCCATATGTTTTTCTCGCGGTGTAGCTCAGCTGGCTAGAGCGTCCGGTTCATACCCGGGAGGTCGAGGGTTCGATCCCCCCCGCCGCGATTGAGCTTGGACCTTTAGCTCAGTTGGTTAGAGCAGGCGGCTCATAACCGCCCGGTCGTAGGTTCGAGCCCTACAAGGTCCATCTTTACAGGCGGGCCACTGTTCGGTATAATCAGTTTGTTACTG
>NZ_JBVAYD010000076.1:0-599 GCF_055413445.1 Lacticaseibacillus sp. 22
GGTTTCCCCTTCGGGGGCAAAATGACAGGTGGTGCATGGTTGTCGTCAGCTCGTGTCGTGAGATGTTGGGTTAAGTCCCGCAACGAGCGCAACCCTTATGACTAGTTGCCAGCATTTAGTTGGGCACTCTAGTAAGACTGCCGGTGACAAACCGGAGGAAGGTGGGGATGACGTCAAATCATCATGCCCCTTATGACCTGGGCTACACACGTGCTACAATGGATGGTACAACGAGTTGCGAGACCGCGAGGTCAAGCTAATCTCTTAAAGCCATTCTCAGTTCGGACTGTAGGCTGCAACTCGCCTACACGAAGTCGGAATCGCTAGTAATCGCGGATCAGCACGCCGCGGTGAATACGTTCCCGGGCCTTGTACACACCGCCCGTCACACCATGAGAGTTTGTAACACCCGAAGCCGGTGGCGTAACCCTTTTAGGGAGCGAGCCGTCTAAGGTGGGACAAATGATTAGGGTGAAGTCGTAACAAGGTAGCCGTAGGAGAACCTGCGGCTGGATCACCTCCTTTCTAAGGAAACAGACTGAAAGTCTGACGGAAACCTGCACACACGAAACTTTGTTTAGTTTTGAGGGGATTACCCT
>NZ_JBVAYD010000077.1:0-553 GCF_055413445.1 Lacticaseibacillus sp. 22
TTATAAAGGAGAATGAGGGATTCGAACCCTCGCGTGGATTGACATCCACCTGACGGTTTTCAAGACCGTTCCCTTCAGCCAGACTTGGGTAATTCTCCATTTAACCATGACCCGTACGGGATTTGAACCCATGTTACCGCCGTGAAAGGGCGGTGTCTTAACCACTTGACCAACGGGCCACAACGGAGAAGGAGGGATTTGAACCCTCGCACCAGTTTCCCGGTCTACACCCTTAGCAGGGGCGCCTCTTCAGCCACTTGAGTACTTCTCCATGTGTATATAAAATTAAGTGGTGCAATGGGCCTAGGTGGACTTGAACCACCGACCTCACGCTTATCAAGCGTGCGCTCTAACCAACTGAGCTATAGGCCCAATATCATAACCGCAGCGGGTGACGAGAATCGAACTCGCGACAACAGCTTGGAAGGCTGTGGTTTTACCACTAAACTACACCCGCATAAGGATGATTATGAATATGGCGCGGGACAGAATCGAACTGCCGACACATGCAGCTTCAATGCATTGCTCTACCGACTGAGCTACCGAGCCGCAA
>NZ_JBVAYD010000078.1:0-372 GCF_055413445.1 Lacticaseibacillus sp. 22
GATCTCTCAGGTGATCAAAAGATGTCAAGACCTGGTAAGGTTCTTCGCGTTGCTTCGAATTAAACCACATGCTCCACCGCTTGTGCGGGCCCCCGTCAATTCCTTTGAGTTTCAACCTTGCGGTCGTACTCCCCAGGCGGAATGCTTAATGCGTTAGCTGCGGCACTGAAGGGCGGAAACCCTCCAACACCTAGCATTCATCGTTTACGGCATGGACTACCAGGGTATCTAATCCTGTTCGCTACCCATGCTTTCGAGCCTCAGCGTCAGTTACAGACCAGACAGCCGCCTTCGCCACTGGTGTTCTTCCATATATCTACGCATTTCACCGCTACACATGGAGTTCCACTGTCCTCTTCTGCACTCAAGTTT
>NZ_JBVAYD010000079.1:0-304 GCF_055413445.1 Lacticaseibacillus sp. 22
CGAACTTTGAGAAGATACCTGGAAGTCCGATAGCTTATTGGGCGAGTAAACCCCTTATTTCCGATTTTGAAATTGGCATACCACTCAAAGACTTAGTTGATCCTAAAGTGGGTCTGCAAACTGGTGATAACAGTCGCTTTCTACGTCAATGGTTTGAAGTAAATGTGCATAATATTAGTTTTAACACAAAGAGCACCGCAGAATCGCTTAGGTCGATCAAGAAATGGTTTCCTTACAACAAGGGTGGATCATATCGCAAATGGTATGGCAATTTTGACTACATTGTAAATTGGCAACATGATGG
>NZ_JBVAYD010000008.1:0-111122 GCF_055413445.1 Lacticaseibacillus sp. 22
TTTTTTATGGAGAGTTGTCCGAGAGGCTGAAGGAGCATGGTTGGAAACCATGTATACGGGTTTTGCCTGTATCAAGGGTTCGAATCCCTTACTCTCCGTTTTATTGTCTCTAGTTGCTTTCCATAGCTTCCCAAAACGCTGATATGATAGTGTTTTGGGATTTTTATTTTCTTTTGTTTTTGGATGTTTTAAAAATTTTGAGACCAAAAGCCTATGCTACAAAAGTAAAATTGACGCTAATTTTTATTTGTAATAAATGTTTAAAGTACTTGCCATTCTTGGCTGTCTCCGGTAGTCTTGTACAAGTAGTAATCGTCATGGAGGATTAGCTCAGTTGGGAGAGCGTCTGCCTTACAAGCAGAGGGTCACAGGTTCGAGCCCTGTATCCTCCATCAGTTTACGTCCGCTGTCATTGCGGGCGTTTTTTTGAATTGTTAAGCTAATTCAACGTCTAAACTTTGATTGTGATATCGTGAAAGTTAAAAAAATCCTCCCTAAACTGTTGAATTAAGGGAGGAGATTTAGTGTTGACGGTGATGTTTATGCTAACCATGCATGCGTGCTAAGTAGAGTAGAAGGGTCATGATTAATGGGCTGAATTGATAAATGTAACGAGGCAATTTAAAGGGACGTCGACTGTTAATGACGGTGACAATGATGAACATGCCGCCAATGGCAATGAAGTTTATTCGTTGCTGTACATAGCCAAGGATGGCAACAACCAGTAGGAGAATCAGATCGGTCCACTTAGGAAAACGGTTGGCCCAAAGCCCGATCAGCGCAGGTAAATAGAGAAGCGCTAGGTCTAGCAGCATGGTGCGATTGAAGAAATGCAGGCTGGCATAGATTAGCGTAATTTGAAGTAGCAGGGCCTGACCAAAAACGACAGTGTCAACCCAGAGCGCAGGCATTTTTTGCGTCTGTAAAAGAAACGCAATGACGATTTGAACAATAATGAGTGGCAGTAGCAGCCATTGATTGATTGTGCCGATGATACCGCTAACGCCTGCTATGAGCAGTAGGAGCATAAGCTTGTTTGAACTGACGAGTGTTGTTCCAGCAAGACATGTTGTCATAAACAGTAATGCGACAAGTTGAAAAGTCCAGTTGACTTGCAGCGCCATAGCAATTAAAAATGGGTAAGCAAGTGCCTGGCCTAAGAATGCGATTGCGTAGGCGCTTTGATCGATTTTTTTCAAGATGGATGTCCTTTCTATATAGCCTCATTTTACAAAACCACGTTGCCAGAGACAAAGATTTTCGGAATTTTTATATTTTTTATGTTATGCTACTAGAGTTGCAATACATTCCCGATGGGGTTCGTTAGCGATTAACGAACATGCCTTGTAACCGAAAATCATGAGGGGGAAACAAACGATGCAAGAACGCCATTTATTTACTTCTGAGTCTGTATCAGAAGGACATCCGGATAAAATTGCTGATCAAATCAGTGATGCCATTCTGGATGCAATGCTCGAAAAAGATCCGAATTCTCGAGTTGCGTGTGAAACAACTGTGACGACGGGATTGGTGTTGGTGGTCGGCGAGATTTCGACCAATGCTTATGTTGACATTCAGTCCGTTGTTCGTGGCACGATTAAGAAAATTGGTTATACAAAAGAGTCTGGGTTTGATCCGGATAGTGTCGGTGTTTTGGTTGCACTTGATGAACAGAGCCCGGATATCGCTCAAGGTGTGGATGAAAGTCTTGAGGCCCGCGATTCCGATACCGATCCGTTAGATAAAATCGGTGCCGGTGATCAAGGGATGATGTTTGGGTTTGCCATTGACGAAACCGACACCTATATGCCATTACCGATTTCGTTGGCTCATGCCTTAATGCGTCAAACGGATAAATTGCGGCACGCTGGCGAAATCAGTTATCTGCGCCCAGACGCAAAGGCCCAGGTAACAGTAGAGTATGATGATAACGAGCAGCCTGTTCGGGTTGATACAGTAGTTCTTTCTGTTCAGCATGATCCTGACGTCACACTGGAAGAAATTCGGCGTGACGTAGAGGCTAAAATCATTCGGAAGATCATTCCAGCTGACATGATGGATGATGACACGAAGATTTATGTTAACCCGACCGGTCGCTTTGTCTTAGGTGGTCCGCAAGCCGATTCCGGATTGACTGGTCGTAAGATTATTGTTGATACTTACGGTGGGTTTGCCCGGCATGGCGGTGGGGCCTTTTCCGGTAAGGATGCGACGAAGGTTGACCGCTCTGCTAGTTATGCAGCGCGTTATATTGCTAAAAATATTGTTGCAGCCGGCTTGGCCAAACGCGTGGAAGTGCAACTGGCTTATGCGATTGGCGTTGCTAAACCGGTGTCGGTATCTGTCAACACATTTGGCACCAACGTTATTTCTGAACAAGTAATTGAACAGGCTATTCGCGAGAACTTTGATTTGCGCCCAGCTGGTATTATTAAAATGTTAGATCTTAAGCGGCCGATTTATGAACAAACAGCGGCTTATGGTCATTTTGGACGTACAGATGTTGATCTTCCTTGGGAGCACTTAGATAAGGTGCAAGCACTTCTCAAGTATCGAGATTAGCGAGAAAAGAGGCGGCCTTGGACGGGCGTATTCCCATCCGGGTCGTTTTTTTATGCTTTGGTGGTGTGAGATTAGCACTGGCATCGCGCTGGCTCGCGCTCACATTTTTTAAGGAGTAATTTATGAAGCAGAGAAAAACAAATGTTGCTGTTGTGACGGCGGCAATTTTTATGGGTACTTTTATGACCGCCATCGAGGGGACGATTGTCTCAACTGCGATGCCGACGATTATTGGTAGTTTACATGGCGTGCATCTTATGAATTGGGTTTTTTCAATTTTTCTTTTGACTAATGCGATGGCAACGCCGATTTATGGGAAATTAAGTGACAAAATTGGCCGTAAACCGGTTTTCTTGATTGGGCTGACTGTTTTTGTCATCGGTTCTTTGTTATCGGGTTTGTCGCAGTCGATGGTGATGCTGATCGTCTTTCGCGCGATTCAAGGGGTCGGTGCTGGTGCCATTATGCCGGTGACGTTTACCATCGTTGCCGATATTTATCCGTTTGAAAAGCGGGCTAAAATGCTGGGGTTTAATGGTTCGATGTGGGGGATTGCATCTGTCATTGCTCCGTTACTGGGTGGCTTCATCGTGGATCAATTGAGCTGGCATTGGATCTTCTTTATTAATGTGCCACTCGGATTAATCACTTTTGGCCTTGTTTGGTTCTTTTTGCAAGAAGATCGGCGTCAGGTACGGCAACCGTTGGATATGCGCGGTACGGTCTGGCTTTTGGTTGCGTTGTTAGCACTGATGTACGGATTCCAGACGCTTGCTGAACCCAATGCGATTTGGCAGTTAGCGGGGATGGCACTTATTGCCGTTGTTGGCTTTTGGCGTTTTTGGCAGGCAGAGCGGCGGGCAGTTGATCCGATTATTGATCTAAAACTCTTTGAAAATCGCACGTTTATCATTCATAACTTGATTGCGGCGTTGATTTCAGGGTTTGTGATTGGGTTTGAAGTTTATATGCCGATGTGGATTCAAGGCATTCTTGGTATGGATGCATCGCTTGGTGGTTTTGCCGTAACGCCGAGTTCGTTGATGTGGGTGGTCGGTTCGTTTTTTGCCGGTAAGTTACTGGGACGTTTTCAACCTAAACCGATTCTGACAGGGGCCATGTTTTGGCTGCTTGGGGGAAGCTTGGTCTTAGCGTTGGTGCCACAGTCAACGCCGTATTTTGTTTTCCTACTGGTTGCTGGCTGTCTTGGCTTGGGATTTGGCTTGGTCATTACGATCACAACGGTTACAGCTCAGGCGGTGGTCAGCCCTGATCAAGTGGGTGTGGCGACGAGTTTTAATACGTTATCGCGGACGCTGGGGCAAACTTTGATGGTTTCCGTTTATGGGATCGTGCTTAACTTGCGGCTGACTCAAGGCGTGGCGGCTGATGGCCGGCTAAACAGTAATATGTTAAACGAACTGATCAATCCGCATACGGCAAAACAGTTACCGGCTAGCGTTTTGCCAACGTTACGTCAAATCCTTTATGAGGGGCTGCACAATATTTACTTCTTTTCAATTGTGATTGTGGCGCTCGCTTTGGTGGCCAATCATTTTGAAGCCAAAAAGGTTTTAGCAAAAGCGGCCGCGCAAGAATCTGATGAAGAAGCTTGAACTATGAAGCCGGTAGTTACGGTAGCCATTCGTTTGAGCCAAAGTTTTTCTAATCAAGCCGTTGTATTATTGAGCGGACGGGCATAAAAAAATCGGCCTTAGAGAACGTCAATTCGTTTCTCTAAGGCCGATTTTGCATAGCAGCGTTCATCATCAAGCGCGAAAAGAGGTATCAATCATTTCAGCAGGTTATCGGTCGTTTGCTGATTGATCGCGGCGGACGGTTTAATCGGCTGTTTATATAATTTAGCATTTTTTTCATTTACGACGGCCACGACATCATATGTGGGGTCATTTTCAAGGGGCCCAAAATTTAGCAAGGTTTGCTGGTCATCGTATTGAATGTCTTGAAGGCGGGTACTCATGAGGACATGAAGCATGTCGGCTTTTTGATGCGACTTTTTGATTTCTTCACTGGCTTTAGCTAAGGTATAACCTTCATCCAGCATGGTTTTGATCATGACAATTAACGCAATATTGGACAGCGAATAACGTTTGTTGCCATTTGCTTCGTGGCGACGTGAATGAATCAGGTGCTTTTTTTCCCAATAACGAATTTGGGTAGGGGTTGCACCGGTGATACGACTTGTTTCGCCGATGCCTAGTGAAATATCGAGTGATCGCAACCGCTTATTAAACAGTTCCATGAAAATCTCTCCTCTGATGAGCGTGCGCCGGGAAGCACGTTATGGTGAGCGTGAACCAGACGAATTTTGCTAAACCTGAACCCGCTGCCTTTAAAAAATATGCAGCGACTTTCAAATCACAACCTTGACAACTAGTTAGTTTAAATGTAATATAATCTCCTGTCAATATTACATTATGTAATATTAAAAGTATGAAACATTATAAAGAAATCAGGCGAAGTTATGGACGTTAAAGATATCAACGGGAAACCTGTGAACGTACCGATGATGGTGATTACCCTCATTGTCGGGACATTCATCACGGTTCTTAATCAGACAATTCTCTCCACCGCGTTTCCAACGTTGATGAAGGCTTTTGATATTTCAACCGCAACCGTCCAGTGGTTGTCAACGGGATTCATGCTGGTAAACGGTATTATGATTCCCGTTTCGGCTTATTTAAGCGCAAAAGTCCCATCAAAATGGCTCTATATGAGTGCCATGAGTACTTTCTTTGTTGGCACGCTGGTGGCGTTTGTTGCTAATAGTTTTGGCGTCTTATTAGCCGGACGATTGATTCAGGCGATCGGCGTCGGAATTACCATGCCGCTGTTACAAAACATCATGATGTCGATTTTCCCACCAAATCGGCGTGGAGCTGCTATGGGAATGGCGGGGATCGCGATTGGGGTGGCGCCTGCAATCGGGCCGACACTTTCCGGCTATGTCATCGATAATTTCGGCTGGCGGGTTTTGTTCGGCATGATCCTGCCAATCGCGGCGTTGGTGATTCTTGCGGCCATGTTCTTTTTCAAAAACGTGTTACCACTTTCGAATCCGAAGCTGGATGTGCCGTCGCTGATTGAGTCGTCAATTGGATTTGGCGCTTTGTTGTACGGCTTTTCTGAAGTCGGTAATGACGGCTGGGGCGATCCAATGGTCCTTGGTTCCATTGCTGTCGGACTCATCTTCATTGTCATCTTTGGGTATCGGCAGTTGCATCTTAAGGAGCCGTTTGTCGAATTAAGAGTTTTCAAGAGTAAGATTTTTGCGTTATCGACTGCTTTAGGGACGATTGCCAACATGGCGATGGTCGGCGTTGAAATGATTTTGCCACTGTATCTGCAGATCATTCATGGTAAAAGTGCCTTGGAATCAGGACTAACGCTGTTGCCAGGGGCGCTTTTAATTGCCGTGATGAGTCCCGTTACCGGTCAGGTTTTTGATCGCATTGGGGCAAAACGCTTAGCTCAGTTAGGTCTCTTCTTCCTGACGATTGCAACGTTGCCGTATTTCTTCTTAACGACGAATACGCCGTCAATCTTCATTACCGTGATTTATGCGGTGCGGATGTTTGGGATTTCGATGGTGATGATGCCATTGACCACCAACGGGATGAATGCACTGACACCTGATATGATTCGGCATGGTACCGCGGTGAATAACACGGTACGTCAGGTTGCGACTTCCATGACAACGGCGGTTTTGATTTCCGTGTTGTCAAATGTTACCAACCTCGCCAAGCCGGCTGCCAGCTTGTTGAAGCGCAATCCTTTGCAGTATAAGCAGGACTTCCTCAATGCAACATTAAACGGTTACCACGCAGCCTTTTTATTAGCAGTTGGCTTTAGCTTGGTTGGCTGGGTGCTTGCATTCTTCCTGAATAGCCACGCCATGTCACAGGAAATCACGATTCAACCAGAAAAGAAGGTGAAGGCATGATTCTTTGGTTCTTAGGTCTAATGGTCATTGGCCTTTATCTCAGTTTCATCATGATGCATCGATCGGCAAAGCGGAGCACGTTAATTGCCATTTTCAGTATTGGCTTGATGGGCAGTCTGTTACTGATGGTGCTTAACGATAACGCCCATTTTGGAATGGAAAAACGAACGACTACGGATGAACAAACGATTTATACGGCATCACCCAATGCGCAGATGCCAATGTTATTGAAGCAAAATGTTGGCACTGCCGGTAAGCATGTTGTCTACATCTATAAAACTGATCCTAAGAAAAAAGCGGTGCATACCAAAGCAGATCTGGCCGTCAGCAATCAGGTTGTGCAGACGACAGGAACAACGGCTTCGATGACAAGTCGCACAACTCGCTGGGAATATCAAAATAGCTTTTTCAGTGCATTGTTTAACCACCAAGGTGCAGGCCAATTGGTGGCACAGCATAATCGACTCGTGGTGCCTAAAAGTTGGGTTGAGCTGACGACGACGCAAGCCAAACGTCTCGGCACTAAGCTCAAAGCCTTGCAACACCCGACTGCTCAGCAAAAAGCAACCATGGCTGCCGCGGTGAAAGCCAAAGCTGCTGAGTTGGCTCAAGCAAATCCGAAACTGGCGAGCGATCAGGCGGCACTGTTGAAACAAGCACAAGCAGCGGTTCAACAAGCAATGATTCAACAGGCGGTTAAAGAAGTTCAACAACAAAAATAACCGGTCCGAGTTAATGTTGATGACGATGCGACAATCAAAAAGCAGATATCAGCCGTTAAAGCTGGTATCTGCTTTTTTCATGGCGCTGATGACGGCGGGAGAAATACGGGCTAAAGTACCACCAGCTGAGCATTAATAAGGCAAACCCGAGCGCAAAGCCTGCGAAGACATCGGTTGGATAATGAACCCGCACAAAAATTCGCGAATAACCGGTCAATCCAATCATGCCGCCAGCCAACAAAGTAATCATCCATTTAATCGTTGGTCGCCTGACAAAAGTCCATGCTAAAAGAATCAAGGTTCCATAAAACATCATCGTGCCGCTTGAATGACCACTCGGAAAACTGAACCCGCCAGCCTGTACCAAAGCGCGAATTTGCGGGTCGGCGATGAATGGACGCGGTCGCTGGACTAGATATTTAATACCAATATTTAAAATCCCCATCATGGCACCGACACTAGCCGTAAACAAAGCGGCGATCCGATAACGATAGATCAAAAGCACCCCTGCTAACCCGAGCGTTAAAAAAATCAGAATGCTCGGATTGCCGAGTTCGGTAACGGCGATGAGGATTGGCTTTAGCGCATCCACATGGAACCGGGTCACAAATGCGATGACATGCTGATCAGTCGTTTGAATCCAGCTTGCCCGATTGAGAATGCCAATTAAGAAAATAATGAAGATCATAAAAGCAGTACCTGAAAAATAAAGTGGCAATGACCGACGATGCAACAAGACAACCTCCTGTAAACGTAAATTGATAACCGACTGAATACCGTTTAGTCGGCTTTTGGTCAATCCACGGTGACGCGTTGACGTTTCCGCAGATTGACAAAGAAAATAACTAATATGACTAGAATAGCATAAAGACCATTGAACACTTTCATGGTTTTTGCTATGATTGACGCAATCATCAAACGAACAAAGGAGTAGTAAGTCGGCGCGGGTTTCAGAGAGCAGGCGGTGGTGCGAGCCTGACGATGCTAAGACTGAACTGACCTTTGAAGTTGCTGCGGTGAACGGAGTAATCGCAGCCGGCCGGACCGTTACCCCTTTTGAGCGCTGTGAAAGCAGAACTTAGGTGGTACCGCGGCTGAGCCGTCCTAATGAAGACTAGGGCGGCTTTTTGTTTGAAAATAAGTGGGAGGTAACAAAATGGCATACGATCATCATGAGATCGATAAGAAGTGGCAGCGTTATTGGGCCGAACATAACGAATTCAATACCACGACCGATCCGAAGAAACCGAATTATTATGCATTAGACATGTTCCCATATCCATCAGGCCAGGGCTTGCATGTTGGACATCCAGAAGGCTACACCGCAACCGATATTGTGGCGCGGATGAAACGAATGCAAGGATTTAACGTTTTGCATCCGATGGGGTGGGATGCATTCGGTTTACCAGCTGAGCAATATGCCTTGAATACCGGTCACAATCCCCGGACTTTTACTAAGCAAAACATTGAAACGTTTAAGCGTCAAATTAATAGCCTTGGTTTTTCATATGATTGGAACCGGGAAATTAATACGACCGATCCGAATTACTACAAATGGACACAATGGATTTTTGAACAACTGTATAAACATGGACTAGCGTATGAAGCTGAAGTTCCGGTTAACTGGAGCCCTGATTTGGGAACCGTAGTCGCTAACGAAGAAGTGATCGATGGTAAAACGGAGCGGGGCGGTTTTCCGGTTGTTCGTAAGCCGATGCGGCAATGGATGCTAAAGATCACAGCGTACGCCGATAAATTACTTGCAGACTTGGATGATTTGGATTGGCCTGAATCAATCAAGCAGATGCAACGAAACTGGATCGGCAAGTCAACCGGGGCGCAAATCACGTTTACGGTCACCGATACCCAGGAAAAGTTTGACGTTTTCACAACGCGTCCGGACACCCTTTTTGGCGCAACTTATGTCGTCATGGCACCAGAGCACGACTTGGTTGAAAAGATTACGACGCCGGAACAGCAGGCAGTTGTTGATGCTTATATTGAAGAAGCAGCACATAAGTCCGATCTTGACCGGACGGCGCTCGATAAGGAAAAAACCGGCGTCTGGACGGGTGCTTATGCGACCAACCCCGTCAATGGCGAGAAGTTGCCGATCTGGATTTCAGATTATGTACTGGCAACTTATGGTACCGGGGCAATTATGGCGGTGCCGGCCCACGATGATCGCGACTATGCTTTTGCTAAGAAGTTTGGCATCGAAATCAAACCGGTCATTGAAGGTGGCAACATTGACGAGGCAGCTTATACCGGCGATGGCGTGCACATTAATTCCGGCTTTCTTGATGGCTTAAACGAACAGGATGCCATTGATCGGATGATCGCATGGCTGGAAGATAAAGGCATTGGCCAGGCAAAAGTTAACTATAAGTTGCGTGACTGGGTCTTTTCCCGGCAACGTTATTGGGGCGAACCGATTCCAGTGATTCATTGGGAAGATGGCGAGACAACCCTGGTACCAGAAGATGAATTGCCGCTGACTTTGCCGGAAGAAGTTGATATCAAGCCAAGCGGAACCGGTGAGAGCCCGCTCGCCAATTTGACAGACTGGGTCAATGTTGTGGACAAGAATGGCCGTAAAGGTAAGCGGGAGACGAACACCATGCCGCAATGGGCCGGTTCTTCGTGGTACTTCCTGCGCTTTGTCGATCCACATAACAAAGAGGCCTTGGCTGATTATGACAAGCTCAAGCAGTGGATGCCAGTGGACCTTTATATCGGCGGGGCCGAACATGCCGTGCTGCATCTGCTGTACGCGCGTTTTTGGAATCTGTTCCTTTATGATATCGGTGCGATTCCAAACAAGGAACCATTCCAGCGCCTGTTTAACCAAGGCATGATCTTGGGTGATAATCATGAAAAGATGAGTAAGTCTAAGGGGAATGTTGTTAACCCCGATGACGTGGTGGACGAATACGGTGCCGATACTTTGCGCCTGTATGAAATGTTCATGGGACCGTTGGATGCCGGTATCGCTTGGTCCACAGATGGTTTGGCGGGTGCCCGCAAGTTCTTGGATCGGGTATGGAGTGCCTTTATTGATGATGAAGGTAAACTGCGCGATCGTATCACCACCATTAATGACGGTCGTTTGGATAAGGTCTACAACGAAACGGTTAAAAAAGTAACCGAGGACTATGAGGCGTTGCATTTTAACACGGCGATTGCCCAAATGATGGTCTTCATCAATTCGGCGCGCAAAGACGATGATTTGCCGCTAGAATATGTTGAAGGCTTTGTCAAAATGCTCGCACCGATCGCACCGCACTTGATGGAAGAAATCTGGCAACGGCTGGGACATGATCACAGCTTAACCTATGCGCCGTGGCCAAGTTATGATGAAAGCAAGCTTAAAACCGACACCTACGACATGATGGTGCAGGTCAATGGCAAACTTCGTGGTTCCATCACTGCGAGCGTTGACGAGACTGATGACGAGATCAAACAAGCTGCTTTAGCCAATGAAAATGTCCAGAAGTATACGACAGGCAAGGATATTAAAAAAATCATTGTCGTACCACGTAAGATTATTAATATCGTTGCTAAGTAATGTGGTTGCATTTTGGTCAGACTGATAGGATAAGTTTGATTGCCACAATTGCGGTTCTAGAGACAAAAACTGCCTCTGGAATCGCTTTTTTGGTGAGCGCGAGCCGGCGCGGTTAGAAAGTAAGCGTGAGCAAGCCCGCTTAGAAGCCGGAGTGTAAGTGGCCTTGGGCGTGATGGCCGGTCTTTGGCCATTGCGACCAAGGTCCTTACACGCAGGCTTCTGGGCTGGCAAGCGCGTTATGGGCGTAAACCAGAATATAAGCGGCCTCAGGCGTGATGGCCGGTCTTTGGCCATTGCGCCTGAGGTCCTTACACGCAGATTTCTGGGCTGGTGAACGCGTTATGGTGAGCGTAAAAAGCTGGACAGTATCGGTCGGGCAGAAGAGCATCTTCCCAATTTTATGACTTTTATCAGCTAGTAAAAGTGTCAAATTCATCTTGTGAAGACATCGGGTTCATGACGCAACGTGTCCATTATGTGAAGGCAATGGTTCAGCTCACGTGACCACGATTTTCAAAGATTTCTTTTGATTCAACA
The DNA here is from genome assembly GCF_055413445.1 of Lacticaseibacillus sp. 22. Taxonomy (NCBI): domain Bacteria; kingdom Bacillati; phylum Bacillota; class Bacilli; order Lactobacillales; family Lactobacillaceae; genus Lacticaseibacillus; species Lacticaseibacillus sp. 22. Next base: position 11,354 of record NZ_JBVAYD010000008.1, read on the forward strand.
AAGAAACTCAGTAAAGATTGCAAGTGAGGCTGGGATTGCCTAAAATATAAAGGATTACGCAACACGACAGGAGCTTATCATGGAAAATTCGCTGGGCGGCGGGACGCAACCGCCACGTTCAGACAAGGAAAAAATGATCCGCGGTTCGGCGTGGATGACTGCCGGCAGTGTTTTTTCGCGGATTCTTGGTGCTATTTATGTCATTCCGTGGCGTATTTGGCTTGGAGCGGCTTTTTTAACGGCTAATGCTTTATTTACTAAAGGCTATCAGATTTACAGCCTGTTTTTGATTATTTCAACTGCTGGTGTGCCTGGAGCGGTTTCCAAACAAGTTGCCCGCTATAATGCGATGGGTGAATATAAAACCGGTATGCGGCTCTTTTATCACGGGACATTTGCCATGTTCATTATGGGGATTCTGTCTTGTGGGGCAATGTGGTTGCTAGCGCCATTGCTCGCAGCAGGGGATGCCCGGATGATTCCGGTTTTCCGCTCGTTGGCATGGCCACTGTTGCTGATTCCATCGTTGAGCCTGATTCGGGGCTTTTTCCAAGGCTATAACGAAATGGCGCCTAGTGCGATCAGTCAGTTTATTGAACAGGTTGCCCGTATTCTGTATATGCTTGTCATGACTTATGCCATCATGGTTGCCGGTAACCATGATTACCTGAATGCGGTTGTGCATTCAACCTTTGCGGCATTCATTGGGGCAGTTTTTGGACTTGGCTTATTGGTCGTGTATTTTGTTCGGCAGAAACCGCGATTGGATACTTTGGTGGCACAAAGTAAACAGGCGCTCAATATCAGCGTTAACGAAATTTTAGTTGATGTTGCGCGGCAGGCGATTCCGTTCATTATCATGGATTCAACGATTAATATTTACTATATTGTTGATCAATACACGTTTAATCCAATGATGAAGGCGTTCTACTTAGTTAGCGAAGATCAGCTTGATCGGTTCTATGCATTATTTGCCGGCAACGCCAACAAGCTGATCATGATCATTGTCAGTCTTGCAGTGGCCATGGCAATTACGGTTGTTCCTTTGCTGGCTGGCGCAAAAACGCGTGGGGATGTTGAAGGTTTAGCACGGCAAATTACGAACACGTTGCAGCTTTTCTTCATCGTCATGATTCCATCGGCGTTAGGCATGGTGGCCGTTGCGCGTCCGTTATATGTTTTGTTTTATCGTGATATGGACTTCCTTGGGATTCGCTTGTTACAATTTTCGTCAATTTTGGCGATTCTCCTAGGATTATTTACGGTGTTGGCCGCTATTCTTCAAGGGTTGTTTAATAATCGATTGGCGATTCAGGAGATGCTGGTTGGTCTCGCTGTTAAAGTCATTGCGCAATGGCCGATGATCTTCTTCTTTAATGTTTATGGGCCGGTGATGGCGACAATGTTGGGCATGACGGTGTCTAGTTTGTTGATGTTGTATTCGACTAATCGGATGTACAATATTCATGTCAGACAGACCATTCGGCGCGGCGTCGGTATTTTAGCTTTTTCCCTGATTATGTGTGCGGTTTGCTACTTGATCGTGGACGTATCCGGTATTCTCATTAACCCTGAGAGTCAGTTTGGCGCAGCGTTTGTTTTACTGGTAGCAGTTGGTTTTGGCGTTTTGATTTACGGTTATTTGATTTTGAAAACACGTTTGGCCGATATGATCATTGGTGCACGGGTCAGTCGGCTGCGCGAAATTTTACACATCCGGTGATTTTATGCGATTAGATAAATATTTAAGTCATTTACAGTTTGGTAGTCGAAAAGAAGTCAAAGCCCTGATTCGCGACAAGCGCGTTCGGATTGCCGGTGAGTTAGTGACGGATCCGGGCTACAATATTCTTCCGGGTGTTGCCGTTGAGGTTAATGATGCTCAAGCAGACGGGCCACTTGAAGTCGATTATTTAATGAACAAACCGGCTGGCGTCATCACCGCAACCGAAGATCCAACGCAATCAACGGTATTGGACTTGATTCGACCACATGATTATCGGCCCGGCCTTTATCCAGTCGGGCGCCTTGATAAAGATACAACTGGACTGTTATTGCTCACAACTGACGGCAACTTAGGGCATACTTTGTTAGCGCCAAACCACCATGTACCAAAAACTTATGCTGCTAAGTTAGCCAAGGCACTTACAACTGAGATGAAACACCAGTTAGAACAAGGCGTTGCTTTAAAAGACTTTACGACGGCACCAGCTGACGTTCAGGTTGTACCGGCGACTGACAATAAAGAAATTCATATCACGATTACAGAAGGCAAATATCACCAAATTAAGCGGATGCTGCTGGCCGTTGATAATGAAGTCGTCGCGTTGACACGAATTGCAATGGGACCATTACGTCTGCCTGAGGACTTAGACGCCGGTGAGTATCGGGCACTGACGGATGATGAGCGTTCGCTACTGGATCAGATGGTACGCTAAGTTTAATCTTTACTTTTTCGTTAACGGATCCATTGTCAGGGCATAGTTGTACCCCTATACTGATAGACAAGAAAGGGTGAGCGCAATGGACCAACAACAATATATTTGCCCCAAATGTCAAAATACAAGCTATATCTCGGATCGGTTTCAGGCAACGGGCGGTAATTTCTCCAAAATCTTTGATGTTCAAAACAAAAAGTTCGTGACGATTTCCTGTACCCGCTGTGGTTATACCGAGCTATATCGCAGTGAAACCAGTTCGGGGATGAATGTCTTGGATTTTCTATTAAATGGCGGTTGATTTTGACCATTTTGACGGTAGCGTCCGTGAAATATCATTAAGATAAACTTGGCAGAATACATAAAAACGTCCTTAGAAGCACGAAATTCTAAGGGCGTTTTTTGGCTGTCTTGATTGACATTATTTAAGTTGTTAATTCGCTGATACAGATAATTGTTTCAGATAGGCTGGTAGCTCGCGAATGACCATGGTTGGTAAGGCGACGTAGCTATTCATGGCCACGATGTCTGCTACGTGTGAGTGAACAAAGACCGCGGCTAACACAGCTTGGCTCAAAGGATGGAATTGTCCCGCAAAAGCAGCAATGATGCCGGTTAAGGTGTCACCGGAGCCGCCAGTTGCCATGGCTGGTCCGCCAGCTGTGTTGGCATAGATTTCGTGTCCGATGAATACATGCGTTTGGGCACTTTTGGCAATGATGATTCCAGGGATTTTTGCGGCTGCTTGTTGGCTGGCTTCAATTGTTTGCGCTGCGAGTGCCAAGCCGGAGAGACGTTGCCATTCGACTTGATGCGGTGTCCAAATTAGCTGGGCTTGGGGATAGGCGAGGTGATGGGTGGCTACAAGGGTAATGGCCGAGCCGTCAATAATGAGCACTTGGGTTTGACTAACGGCTGCAAAGACACGCTTTAAAATTTTCAAAGCAGTCGTGTCCGTGCCTAATCCCGGTCCCACAACAATGACGGTCGCTTGATGGATCGCTGTCTCCAGTGCCGAAGTGGAAGCATCCAGAATCATCGCTTCAGGTAAGCGGGCGTGTAAAGCGCTGCGATTGACAGGATCGGTCGCAACACTAACCAGTCCGGCACCGGCGTAAACAGCCGCACTGGCACTCATAATTGCTGCACCACCATATTGCGCATTACCGCCGATGATAAGGATTTTACCGAAGCTGCCTTTATAAGTATTCCGTGATCGCGGACGAACAATGGCACGCGCTAATTGTTCCGTCAGTTGTTTCATGGTGTGGGCACCTCTTTTAAAACCGTCCAGTCATTAAATGTTTGCGTGGATAAATTCGGGGTGCCGGTTTGCAGGTAGTCTTTGGCAAACATGACAAGTGGTGAGGCGTTTTCCCAAGTTAACTTTGCTAGCGGCAGGGCACATGCACCCAGTGAGTCTTGACCTGTAAACTGTGGGACTGACGATGCCAACTGTCCACCGGTTAACGTCAATGCATAAAACACGCAAATATGTTGATTAATCGTCCAACGTTCATATTGCCACGGATAAACAAAGCTGGTTGCCCCTAACTGTCGGTCGATCGTGGCAGTTAGGCCGGTTTCTTCGCTAAACTCCCTCAAGACATCATGCTCAAGTGGTTCGGGACCATCCAAGCTGCCACCGGGAAGATCGAATCGATGAATATACGGTCCGCCATTTTTCCGAATGACGATCAAGCGCTGGTCAATGGTTGCAATGCCATAACAGCCAAACGCGCGATGGGTTTTATGTGTCATTGTCTCGCCTCCATCATTTAAGCGTAGCACGGAGAGGGAGGTGAGACAATGAGTACTTGGCTTGTCCCCTTTTTGTCCCCCTGAAAACAAAAACAAAGCCCTCCTAAGATAACCTAGGAGGGCTAAAACGTTGATGTATAGGCATTTCATTTTCTAAAGAAGGCTAAAATATCCTATGAAATGCCGCGAACAGGAATCGAACCTGCACGGGAATAAATCCCACAGCGACCTGAACACTGCGCGTCTGCCAGTTCCGCCATCGCGGCAACAACAATAATGATTATAGCGGATGCGTAGAAGGGGCGCAAGCAAAACTTTAAATATTTTTCCGGGTTGTCCGATTCAAAAAATGTTAGGATAAAGCAACGTGATTATTTGAGAAGGGTGGTAGCATCATGTCAATTTACGATTTTGAAGTAACGCTAGAAGACGGGTCCAAGTATTCATTGAATAAATATAAAGGCCGGCCGATGCTGATCGTCAATACGGCAACCAAATGTGGTTTTGCCCCGCAGTTTGACGGTTTGGAAGCATTGTATAAAAAGTATCAAAAAGCAGGTTTGATCGTGTTAGGATTTCCATCAAATCAGTTTAAGCAGGAGCTGGCGGATGGACATGCTGCAGCAGAGGCATGTCGAATGAAGTACGGGGTCAGCTTTCCGATGCATCAACTGATCAAGGTCAATGGTCAGCAGACGGCGCCGTTGTTTAAATATTTAAAGACTGAGGCTCCAGGCGAATTGGGTAAGTCGATCAAATGGAACTTCACCAAGTTTTTGGTCGATCGCAATGGGCATGTCGTGAAGCGCTTTGCACCTAAAACAACTCCTGAAGCAATTGAGCCAGCGGTTGAGGAGCTGTTATCCTAAGGTTTTAAAAGGATTGCCGGATGACTGATTGGGTACTTGATGACGGTGGACATGGTTCTACTGGATGCGTACAATGACAACAAAAGCAAGAAAGCAGGGATCATTGATGGAAGATTTGCCAACTGATATTGCAACGTTTGTGGACACGCACTTAGTTGATCGTCATAATAGCAATGCTGTGAAGTGGGACGGTCTGAAAGAAGAATTTGGCCGGGCTGACTTGTTGCCTATGTGGATTGCCGACACTGAGTTTAAGGCGCCTCAAGCAGTTTTGGATGCATTGACAGCTCGCGTCAAGGAAGGGACGTTTGGCTATTCCATTCGCCCGCAGTCTTATTACGAAGCCTTCATTAACTGGCAAAAGGAACGACATGGCATTACGGTTGAACCTGAGTGGATGCGTTTTGGCGTTGGCGTTGTCAAATCACTGTATGCGATGGTGAACTGGCTGACAGAACCTGGTGATCCGGTCCTCATCATGCAGCCGGTTTATTATCCCTTTATGAATGCCATTAATGATCTTGGACGTAAAGTCGTATCAGTTGACTTGCAATTAACCGCTGATGGTTGGCGCATGGATTTTGACCAATTAGAAAAGACCTTGGCGGCGAATGAAATTAAAGCGATGATTCTGTGTTCACCGCACAATCCGGTTGGTCGGATCTGGACCCGAGATGAGTTAGAACAACTTTTTGCCATCACAAGTCGGTATGATGTGACAGTGGTTTCTGATGAAATTCACGGTGATCTTGAAGTGAGTGGGCCGAAGTTTACATCCGCTCTACAGGTCGTTGAAGGTAAAGCTCGAAAAAAGCTTGTTGTGCTCAATGCGCCGTCAAAAACATTTAATTTAGCCGCCTTGCTGAATTCACACATTATTATTCCCGATCAAGCGTTGCGTACGAGTTATGATGCCTTCATTAAGCAGCTGCATCCGGTTGATACGAGCTTGATGGGGCAAGTGGCCGGTGAAGCTGCTTATCGGCATGGTGCTGCTTGGTTAGATCAGGTCTTACAAGTGGTTCGCTACAATTATCGGCAACTGCAAGCTGGTTTAGCCGCGGCGGCCCCACAAGCGACCCTGGCCGATTTACAAGGGACTTATTTGGCTTATGTTGATATTGGTGCTTATGTTGCGCCAAGTCAGATCAAAGACTTTGTTGAAGGGGTGTGCGGATTGGCCGTTGATTATGGTGCATGGTTTTCACCTCAAACGGCAACTTATATTCGTTTAAATTTAGCTACTGATCCTAAGCTTGTTGCCGAGGCGATTAACCGATTAACCACTCATTTGGCACAGCAGCCGCAGCGGTGATCGGGACAAGAGTTAAATTGCCTTTTTCAAGATAAAACTCGAATTCAAAGAGACGGAATGGTTCTCCTTGAATCCGAGTTTTTTAATATTGTGCTGCACAAACCAGTTTACTTGATATGGGACGTGTTATCGAAGCTTGAGGCGTAAATACTGATCGCCTAAATTGTGATCCTGAACAATGGTTTTCAGATATCGGCGTAACATGGCTGAACGTTCAAGCACGGACCAACCGGGGTCGGCATGCAACCGTTTAAGTTCAGCGCGACTTGGATGATCATTTCCGGTGAAAAAGCGCCAATTCAAAATACCCATTAATCTGGCAGCGGCGTCAAGATCACGCTGATTGGTCACATTATTGTCCATTAAATCACCATAGGCTAACGCTTCACCATCTTGCAGAAATAATTTTTTCAAGTAACGCTGATAGTGCAAAAGATCAGGATTTTTTCGCTGTTTTGCGGTGAGATAAGGGGTCAGGTTGGTGATCTGTTTTTGATAAGTAATTTGCTGGGGACCAAACGTGACGACCCCATAACTAGCGGGACTAATAGAAAACGCACCACTGACAATTTCGATAGTCGGGCACTGGCCAGCTGGGTCGTGGCTGATGTCTTGTGCATGAATATGCCCGGAGAAGACTAAGGGCACATGATAGCGGGTTAATAACTTTTTTAACGCGTCACTATTGTCTAAAACATAACCTTGATTGACGGCTTCGTTATGCGTGTATAGATTGTGATGCATGAAAATAATTGACTTGCGATGCGCGCGGGCACCCAGCGCTAATTGGCGGCGCACCCAGGTCATCGTTTGCGGAGAAAGCTTACCACCTGTATTAGGCGGACGATTAGATGGCTCAATCGTGTAAATGTTGCTATCTAGCAGTAACAATTGGTATTGGTGATTGAGATTTACGCGATAACTTAGACTGTTCCCATCTTGGGCAGCAGCTTGTTCATAACTGCTGTGGAAGATCTGGCGCCAGTCGCTGGGGCTAATTTGTTCAGTCAGGCGTTGTTGGCGTCCCTTATAAGCGCGGGCCCAACCGTCATAAATATCATGATTCCCGGGGATGATTAACACTTTAATGCCATGGGTTGTAGTCGGTGCATTAAGCTTTCAGCACTGGTTTTCTCACCGTTAAACGTCACATCCCCAGTGATGATTAAGGCGGTTGGCCGTGATTTTAAGGCGTTTTGCACTAATGCATGAATGGCAACTGGTTGATAATCCATATCTTTACCCGCGGCTGATCGTTTGATTTGGGTATAGGCGCTGCGTTCATCGTGCAAGCTAGGCGCAATAAAATGCGTATCACTAAGCACCCAGATGCGTGGATGGGCATCGTCAGTTAACGGCGTTTGATGATCAGGGTGGACTTGGGTTAACCCTAATGCGAGCAGGAACATACCAAACAGTGCTACCAAATATTTACCGACTTTCATTTTCTGCCTCCAAAGTTAATTCTACCATGATAAAAGACCGGCGCTAGATTGACTTATTTAGGTATAAGCATTAATTGCCGGATGCGAATTTGGGAGTGGGGGACTGCGGGCAGTTGTTGAAAATCTTCGCAGCTTACTTCATCGGTTATGGTAAAATAAAGCATCGTTTCACCGTATGAACCAAAATAATTGTTTTTAAAGAGAGGAAAGAAGCATGCAAGTCATCGTAACCGTTATTGGGACAGATAAGGTCGGGATCATAGCGCAGGTTACCACTGCACTCGCTAATTTAGATGTTAATATCTTAGATGTGTCACAAACCATTATGCAAGGCGCCTTTACCATGATGCTATTGGCTAAAATTCCGGATGATGCCAGTTTCAAAACTGTTAAGCAAAAACTAACAGCTTTAGGCGACAAAATCGGTGTGGAGATCAAAGTTTCCCGTCAGGAGATTTTTGACGCGATGCACCGTCTGTAAGCTGGTTTAGTCATAACGCGTTCGCCGGCACAGAAGTCTGCGTGTAAGGACCTTAAGCGCAATGGCCAAGAGCGGGCCATCACGCTTAAGGCCGCTTACACTCCGACTTCTAAGCGCGCCGGCTCACGCTCACATTAACGCGTTCGCCAGCGCAGAAACCTGCGTGTAAGGACCTGGGTCGCAATGGCAAAGTGCAGCCATCACGCCCCAGGCCGCTTACACTCCGGTTTCTCCCGCGCTGGCTCGCGCTCACTATAAAGGAGTAGCTTGATCATGGAGACGCAACAAATTAAAGAAACAATTGAAATGATCAGTGAGGAAAATCTGGATATTAGAACGATAACCATGGGGATTTCCTTGCTGGATTGTGTGACGGGTAATTTACAAACAACCGCTGATCATGTTTACGCTAAGATTATGAAAAAGGCGGCCAATTTGGTAGCGGTGGCGGATTCCATTAGTGATGAGTATGGCATTCCGATTGTGAATAAGCGGATCAGTGTGACCCCGGTTAGTCTTTTAGCTGGGGCGGATCAAATGCTTGATTTTCGGCCGGTTGCCTATGCGATGGATCGTGCCGCTAAGGATCTGGGCGTAGATTTAATCGGTGGGTATTCGGCATTAGTCCAAAATGGCAGTACCAAGGCCGAAACCGCGCTGATGAAGAGTTTGCCGGAAGTGTTAGCAACGACAGAACGGGTCTGCGCTTCGGTAAATATTGGCAGTACTCGTAGTGGGTTGAACATGGACGCCGTTAAGTTGATGGGAACGGTGGTCAAACAGGTGGCTGATCGGAAGCCGCAAAATGCCATGAAACTGGTCGTTTTTTGCAATGCGGTTGAAGATAATCCGTTTATGGCAGGAGCCTTCTGGGGGATTTCAGAAGGTGATGTTGCGATCAACACCGGTGTTTCCGGTCCCGGCGTGGTACAGCGCGCACTCGCCGCTGAACCAGATGCTAGTTTTGAACAAGTGTGCGAAACGATCAAACAAACGGCATTTAAGGTATCACGAATGGGGCAATTTGTCGGAAAGGTTGCTGCTGATCGGCTAAAGGTACCGTTTAATATTGTCGATTTAAGTCTCGCACCGACGCCGGATCAAGGTGATTCCGTCGCCCAGATTTTAGAAACGATGGGTCTTAGCCATGTTGGCACGCCAGGAACCACTGCGGCACTCGCTTTGCTTAACGATGCAGTCAAAAAAGGCGGGATCATGGCTGCTGAACGAGTAGGCGGTCTATCCGGTGCGTTTATCCCGGTTTCTGAGGACGCCAACATGATCACAGCAGCGGCTAATGGTCAAATCAGTTTGGAAAAATTAGAAGCGATGACGGCAGTTTGTTCCGTTGGGTTGGACATGGTTGCCGTTCCCGGTGATACGCCGGATGCAGCAATTAGCGGGATGATTGCCGATGAAGCAGCGATTGGCATGATTAACAATAAAACCACTGCAGTGCGCGTGATTCCGGTACCCGGTAAGCAAGTCGGTGATCAAGTCGAATTTGGCGGCTTGTTTGGAACTGCCCCGATTATGGCGGTTAATGATGGGGATGCCTGTCAATTTATTAATCGCGGCGGTCGCATCCCGGCACCAATCCATAGCTTTAAGAATTAACCCGCTACTTTAAATTCTTAGCATGGAAGCATTTCTGATGGCCGGTTTATTTTTTTAATAACGTACTTTGCAATTGCATTCGAAAAATGTCTTGCCCGGCTCATGTTTTATGGCGGCGCAAGGCATTTTTAATTGACGGCGTAATCTATTCATGAGGTGAGAATGATGTTTGTAGCTTTGGATGAAGAAAACCGGCGAGTCATATTAACCAGTCATGAACAGGCGCAACAACTACGCAACCGATCGTTCCATTGCCCAATCTGCAAACAACGCGTTTTGATTAAAAATGGTGTGGTGATGCCGGCACATTTTGCTCATCGGCAGCGATCAGACAATGAAGGAGAACCGGAGAGTGTCGAACACCTGACAGGTAAAAGTTGGTTGGTAACCTGGCTTCGATTGCATCAGCAGGCGGCTACGTTGGAGTACTATGATGCCAACATTCGGCAGCGGGCAGATATTCTTGTTCACCGTAACCCGCCAAAAGTATTGGAATTCCAAGCCAGTCCGTTAAGTATTCCTGATTTGAAAAAGCGTACCACGATGTATCACGCTCGTGGGTGGGAAGTCACTTGGATTTTAGGACGTCGGTATCAGCATAACCGTGGTAAAAGACAGGCACGAAAGTTTTTAACGTTGGAAGACAACTTATTGACATTGTGGTATCTGAATTCGCAAGCTGGCAAACTTACACGGGTTCAGCTGATGCCAACTGGACGTCTATTGACTTATTATGTTCAGCGGTGTTCTCCTAAACAATGTTGGCAACCGGAACTGGTAGATGGGTTGCGTCAGGCTAGGCATATCGGTTTGTCTTTACAAAAGCGGGTACCTTCATGGATGACGCTTCAGGCGTTAGCATATCAGCAGCATCATAACTTACACGGGGTTCCATGGATTGTGCATCACCGTTCACATCCGCTGCGGCATTTTGGCATCCCGGAATTACTGTTAAGGGTTAAATGGTTACTGACGTTTGAAGGGCGGACGTTTACGGATCGCGACAATTTAAACTTCTGGCTGGCGGCGCTACCGAATGTCTGGACGCCGTTGTTGCCAGCAGGAACCCTCGGCACACTAATCGGTAAACACTGGGTGGAACTGCTACAAACAGCTGGGTTTATTCGGCGTGATCATTTGGGGTATCGTTGGCGTCAGTTACCGCACTGGTTTACGGATATTGATCACAAACTTGTTGCTCGATCATGCATCGCCCCAAGCGCAAAGCCCTGAGAGAAAGGACTCAGAAGCAATAACGACGATGGGACAGCGCGGTCAATTGCTTCGTTAACTCCTAAATGCGCCGGTTTAAGCGTAAAAAAGACCCTGCATAATCGCAGAGCCCGCTAAAAAACAGTAAATTTTAGGTTATTTGATGTTGCCGCTAGCAAAAAGGCTGGGTTGAAATCCAAATACAAAGGTTGCTTCATTCAGACGAAGACTAAGTGTTGGTGAAATCACAGTTGCCCATGGTTAGAAAAATCGGAAATGACTGCCCATGTTTTCTGGTCGCTCAGTAAAGAAGTGGGATGGATCGGTTCGAATGAGCTCGCAAAGGCGGGGAATAAGATCAGGATCACTAATCTGTTCAATTAAAACGGCATGCCCATCATCAACTTTGCGATCGGTATCGACAATCACCAAAGATGGGGTTTGGGTAATGCCCATTTGATTAGCAGTGCGTTGATCGGAATCAAAGCCCATTTTGACTTCTGACCGTTGTCGATCTTCGTAAAACATCTCATGATCTAAGTGGCATTTGGTTAACATTTTCGCTACAAACGCTGCATCGTATTGATATTGAACTAAAGGCGCGTGCTGTTGTAGTCGTAACAGCAACATCCTGGCCTTTTTGTTTCCTTGATATTGGGCAGCTTTGTAATCTAAAGCAAGATTATAAGCAGCTCGCAATAACTGGTTGCGTTTGGCGAGGCTGTGAACATTTAATTGTTCGCACTGCATAAACTGTTCGATAATATCCAGATTTAAAACCGGAACAAAGTGAACTTTGACTTCCTGTTCGAATTTGTCCAACTGGTGTAGCAACTTTTGTTCGGTGCTAAGACAGACACTTCCAATAGGATTGAAAAAAAGAAAGATTTCTAACACGGTCATGGCCTCCAATTTGCTGGCAACAAATTTCTATACTTACTTTATCAGAAAACCGAAAAGTAACAATTATTTAGCTTGTGAATCGTGCACATGCATGTATGCACGTTGCACCTTATTAATAACGGGTTGTTTTTTTATGTGAAAATGGCGTAGTAAATCATCGTAAAATTTTTGCGCTACAGCAAGATTCTGATACTCCATTTCCAGTTCAAAATCAGAAGTCTGGTCGATATAAAAGGTCTGATCGAGCGTTAACAAACCAGCCGGCAAATGGGCAAGTCTTCTGGTTGTCTTGGCTTGGGTTTGAGGAGCAACCGTTGCCGGATCAATCCCCCGGGCAGCCAGAGCCTGAGTCACTTGGCCTGATTTGAGCTCACCTTGTTCGATTAGTTTCTGTGCCTCCACTAAACTCAATGGATCGGTGATTTCTTCTAAGTCGCGCTGGGTACTTTCATTAGGCACTTTAAGGGTTTGTTCCGCATGGTCGGCAAACTGACGGATACGCAAACCAAGCCGCGCTGCTTTGACAGCACCGTCAGCTGTGTCATAATAGGTGTTCATTTGGCTAAAGGCCGGTTCAAAATCAAAATGATTCAAAAGTGCTAAGAAAGCATTTTTGCTTAAACAAGTTTTGAATTCCTGCTCGCGGGAAATAGACATGATTTGCCTCCAGAAACAACGGCACCGGTTACATGCCAAAAATATGATAGAATGATGGTCGTGAGTGTCATATTTAGCCAAAGTCAACATCACGTTTAGCTGACGTGGTGACGACTAGCCAGATGGACATCACATTATCTAGTAGTTTAGTATGGGAGGGCCAGTAATGCAAAGGGACTGGGACAGTTTCTTAATGCCATATGAACAAGCGGTCGGCGAATTGAAAATCAAATTTCGCGGGATGCGTAAACAATTTCAACAGGCAAACGAGCATACGCCCATTGAATTCGTGACGGGGCGGGTAAAACCGATCAGTTCGATTATTGAAAAGCAAAGTCGACGGTTTATCAGCGATGAGCTCCTGGAACAAGACATGCAAGACATTGCTGGCCTACGCATTATGTGCCAATTTGTGGAAGACATTTACCAAGTGGTTGACTTGTTGCGGCAGCGAACCGACATGAAGATTGTGGAAGAACGCGACTATGTGACCAACGTCAAGCCCTCAGGATACCGCAGCTACCATGTGGTCATCGAATATCCCGTTCAATTGATTCATGGTGAAAAAAAGATTCTTGCGGAAGTCCAGATTCGAACCATGTCCATGAATTTCTGGGCAACGATTGAGCATAGTCTGAATTATAAATATAATGGTGAGTTCCCCGATACTTTGAAGGCGCGACTCAAACGCGCTGCTGAAGCGTCCTTTATGCTTGATAAAGAAATGTCGGATATTCGCGAAGAAATTCAGGAAGCACAACATTTATTTGTCTACGGTAAAGGCCAACAGCCGTATTCAGATACAACCGATGACTCAAAGCCTGATGATAAAAAGGATGAATAAGATGCGTGTGACAGTTTTTCATAACAGCATACCTGCTTCAATTAAAGCAGCGCAGAAACTACTTAAGTTATTAAAAAATGGCCATTTTGAACTCGATGAGCGCCATCCCCAAGTTGTGATCACCATTGGCGGCGATGGCACGCTGCTGTCAGCCTTTCACCGGTATGCCGACCAATTGGATACGATTCGCTTTATCGGCGTGCATACAGGGCATTTAGGCTTTTATACGGACTGGCGTGATTTTGAAATCGAGGATTTGGTCATTGCTTTAAAAGAAGACTCCGGCCAAAGTGTCAGTTATCCGCTATTAGATGTTCGGGCGATTTATGCAGATGCTACGAGTGCCCATTATTTGGCCCTGAATGAGGCAACACTGAAGCGTCTGAATGGCACGATGCGGACAGAAGTTTATATTAAAGGCGACTTTTTTGAAAGTTTTCGCGGGGATGGTCTGTGCGTTTCAACGCCGACCGGATCAACTGCCTATAGTAAGTCAAATGGCGGGGCCGTGATCCATCCGCGCCTTGATGCCTTACAAATTACGGAGATTGCCTCAATCAATAACCGGGTTTTCCGGACCCTCAGTTCACCGATTATTATCGCACCAGATGAATGGGTCACTTTGGAACCAACCGGGCGGGATGATTATGTGATGACAGTTGACCAGTTTGTGATTAATCCGCCGACGATTAAGCAGATTCGTTATAAAATTGCAAAAGAGCGCATTCACTTTGCCCGTTATCGGCACATGCATTTTTGGGACCGTGTGGAGGATGCGTTTATTGGAGCAAAACATTAATGCGATTTGAATGGCAATACGAGGGACCGCCGCTCAAATTGGCGGCTTTTTTAAAACAACAGGGTTTCTCCCGGGCCCAACTTAAAAAGCTGCGTTATCAAGGCGGCTTTATTTTTGTTAATAAACGGCAGCGGCATACAGCTTATCCGCTGCGAAACGGCGATCGGATTCTGGTTCAAACCGCACCTGAGCAAGCCGCCGCTAGTGTTGTCCCATATGAACATGAGTTTCCGATCTGTTATGAAGACGATGATTACTTGGTCGTTAATAAGCCTGCTGGGGTGGCATCGATTCCAGCAGTTGGCCGGCGAAATGACAGCATGGCCAATATGGTCAAGGCGTATTTGATTAAGACCCATGCAGAAAGTCAGGCAGTTCATGTTGTCACGCGGCTAGATCGCGACACCAGCGGCTTAATGGTGTTTGCTAAGCATAGTTTGGCGCACAGTTTGCTGGATCGGCAATTGCACAGCGAGAATTTTTTAAAACAGTACTTGGCGCTGGTGACGAGTAAGTCATTGCTGTCCGCACATGGATGGATTGTATTGCCAATTGGTGTCAGCACAGGATTTTATATGCGCCGTGTCGTCAGTGAAACCGGTAAGCCATCTGTGACTGAATATCAAACACTTGCGCAAAATTCGCACGCCGCCGCGGTACTGGTAACGTTACACACAGGCCGCACTCATCAGATTCGCGTTCATTTTGCCGCGATCGGGCATCCGTTGTTTGGCGATGATCTGTATAATCGGCAAGCTGACGATTTTAAGCGGCAAGCCTTGCATTGCGCACATTTGCGGTTTTGGCAGCCGTTGCAAAAAAAGTGGGTCGATTTGCATGCACCGTTACCAACTGACATGGCAAAGCTTAGCGACCACTTGCATTTACCAGTTGTTTATTAGGCATGGCGTCATTGATGAAGGGGACACTGGCAAGTCGTTTGGCCGCATGAAGACTGAGACATCATTTGCAGCTTCTAAATAAAAGTATCCCATTTTCACGCGATCGCGAAAATGGGATACTTTTTATTTTTGCCACTGTCAGGTTAAAAATTCCCTTTATGATAGCCGGAATCAGCATCGAACTTAAATTGTTTCTTGAGTCCGTTAGTTAAGTAAATCTTTTTGTCGTTGGTGATAAAGATGGCTTGAATGTGCTGACTGTTTTTGGCATTCATGTACTGTAAGCCATCCTTGAGCCCCTTGTCAAAAGCGGCGTTTGACAAGGCATCCCCGTCCACGCTGTTTTTGGAAACAATGGTGACCGAGGCCAGATTGTTGTCGTATGGGTAACCGGTTTTGGGATCAAAGAGATAGATATATTTGTGACCGTGCGAGATTAGGTATTGCTCATATGTGCCGGCAGTGACGATGGATTCGTTGCTTTCCGGGATTGTCCCAACGGCAGTACCGCGCGCGGCTGTCGGGTCTTGAATCCCGACATGCCAATCACGTTTCGCGCCAAGTGGTGAATGACCCATGACCACGACATTACCGCCAAGATCAATAATGGCGGCGGTCACCCCATCTTTACGCAAGACTTCGCGAACCTTGTCGGCAACCCAACCTTTGGCAATACCGCCAAAGTCAAGCCGCATCCCTTTTTTGGTTAGGTAGGCCGTGTTGTTTTTGGTGTCAAGCTTGACATCGCGCCAGTTAACGAGCGGCAATGCCTGGGTGATTTCGCTTTGTGCGGGAACACGCGCACCGGGCAGCCCGATTTGCCAGAGATTGGTAACAGCACCGATCGCCATGTCAAAACTGCCATTTGAGTTTTTGGAGAAATAATAGGCCTTTTCCAGTAGCGGCATAAAATCTTTTGGAACCTTGACAGGCTTGATACCGGCATTGGCGTTGATTTTATCAAGCACTGAACCGCCTCGGGTCAAGGTAGCTTCGGCGTCAACATGATGGATCATCGCAAAACCATCTTTTAAAGCTGACTTTTTGCCTTTATCGTAAATGGTAAGCGTACATGTTGTCCCCATGACGAATTCATTGCGTGTATATGGCGTTTTTAGATAGGTCGCCTGTGTTTTCTTTTGGCACCCGGATAACGTTAAAAGTCCCATGAAAGCAATGAGACCGATGAATATTTTACGCATGTTACTTAACCCTCATTTCATTTTACCCTTTAATATCATAACGCTCGTTTTCTAAAAAGAAAAACGCGATTCGCCCTGCTGTGATTTAGACGAACCGATATTAGCCAAGTCAGGTTTACCATCAACGGATTAATTGGGTACATTAAAAAGGCCGACCTCAGAGACGAGTTTGTCTCTGAAGCCGGCTTTTTAGTGTCTTGAATAAACAAAGAAAGTTAGAAGGCGATCAGTTTGGTGCCATGAAGCTCCTTAACGCCTAATTGTTCGCTGATAGTAGCGGCATTTTGGCTAGTGATGCCGCCGGGAAGAATCGTGATTTGTTTTTGCGCGGCATGGGCGATCAGTGCCTGTAGATGTGGCAAGGTTGTTTCAATTGGGGTTGATAGTGGGCCACCATGCGTCAAAATCCGATCAACGTGATGTGCGGCTAGCCAGTCAATGGCGGCCAGCTGCTTGGTTTCGGGAATGGCATCAAAAGCCATGTGGAAGACAACACTCATACCGGCGCTTGCTGCGATCAAACTCGTCATGGCATCTTCATCAATTGTCCCGTCCGGCAGTAAGGCACCGAATGCAACGCCATCGACGCCAAGTGCC
The DNA here is from genome assembly GCF_055413445.1 of Lacticaseibacillus sp. 22. Taxonomy (NCBI): domain Bacteria; kingdom Bacillati; phylum Bacillota; class Bacilli; order Lactobacillales; family Lactobacillaceae; genus Lacticaseibacillus; species Lacticaseibacillus sp. 22. The sequence goes on from NZ_JBVAYD010000008.1 coordinate 28,396, forward strand.
TGCGCCTCGAATAAATCGGCTTCCATGATCTTTAACTCGGTGTCATTGTAAACAAAATTGCCTCCGCGCGGCCGAATCATAGTGACGAGGCTGCGACCATGTTCGTGGACATACTTGGCACTTTCAGCCATCACACCCTTGGAAACGGTCGTCCCACCAACCGCCAAATTATCATTGAGTTCAATTCGATCAGCGCCTGCAGCAAGTGCCTTGGGAATGTCGGTATAGTTTTCAACAGCAATTTCTCGTAACATGGTAACCTCCTGTCATTATTTAAAGAAACATCACAAGTAACACGATGGCACCCAGAATGATTCGATACCAGCCAAACGGTTTGAAGTCGTGCGTTTGGACGAATTTAAGCAGCCATTTGATAGCAACGATGGCGACTAAGAAGGACACGACTGAGCCGGTTAGTAACACAACCCATTGCTCGCCGGTAAAGCCATTGCCTTGCAACAAATACTTGCCAATTTTTAAAATTGAAACGCCAACCATGGTCGGAATAGCTAAGAAGAAAGAGAACTCCGTCGCAACATAGCGCGATGTCCCAATCAATAAGGCCCCCAAAATGGTGGCGCCGGAGCGGGAAGTCCCCGGAACAATTGACAGAACCTGGAACAAGCCGATTAACAAAGCGGTTTGATAGGTGATGTCGGCCAAACTTGTAATGTGCGCGTGCTTATTTTTGAGGTAATTTTCCAAAACAATGAATAAAACCCCGTAAAGGATCAAAGTCGTTGCGACAACGAGTGGTGTATGTAGATGTTTGTCCATCCAGTCATTGAGCGGTAAGCCGACAACGACAGATGGCAGCACCGCAATGATGACTTTGGCCCATAACTGCCAAGTATCTTTTTGCGCCTGGACAGTCGGTTTGGAAAATGGGTTTAATTTATTGAAGTAAAGCAAAATAACCGCTAAGATTGCCCCAAACTGAATGACGTATTCGAACATGTTCATAAATTGCCGTCCTTGCGACAACTTAACGACCTGGTCAACCAGATCAATGTGGCCGGTGGAGCTAATCGGCAGAAATTCTGTCAGCCCCTCGACAATGCCGATAATCACGGCCTTGATAATATCAAACATAATAACCCTCCAATTCTCAATGTTAACAGTATACAAGGTTTTATCCTACTTGCCATAATGCAAATGCAATTTAGCGAGATCTTATATAATCTGTGCGGTTTAGGATGAACTGATTTGTGGCAAGCAAAAAGCGGCTTAAGCAAATTGCGTTAAAGCCGCTGTTAAAAGATCTGATTAAAGCCGCTTTTCAGTTTGAAAGTCGGCTATTTGGTTGCCAGAAACAAAACGTTAACGGCTTCCGGAGTTGGAATATCGCGCTGTTCTTCGGTTAGCAGCCCGGTTTTAGAATCCCGGCTGTATAAAGTCCCGTTGCTGGTGTTTTGATTAACTGCTAAGACATAGCGTTCGGTGAGGTCGAAGTTGAAGTCACGTGGAAAATCGCCGGCGGTACTGATTTGTTGCAGTTGTGATAAGTTGCGACCATCCGGACTGACAGCAAAAACGGTTAAACTATTAAAGCCGCGATTAGAAACATATAGGAACCGTTGATCACTACTTAGGCGAATAGCTGCGGCACCATTATGATCCGTATAATCTTCCGGAATGGTCGGTAAGGTAGCAATAAGTTCAAAACTTCCGGTGGCAGCATCATAGCTTAAGATGCTGACCTGACTCGAGAGTTCCCCAAGTAAATAAGCAACCGGATTGTTATGATTAAATGCAATATGGCGCGGACCAAACCCGGGTTCAGCGTGGAAGACAACGGGATCGCCAAGCTTGCCAGCATCACTAATCGTGTAAGTGGTCAAAGTGTCATTACCAAGATCAGCGACTGCCAAGCGTTGAAAATCTGGCGTCACGGCAGCGAAATGGACATGGGCGCCGTCTTGTTCCGGACGCGGACCGTTACCGGTGTGCACAATTTCGTCTGTCGTAGTTAAGCTACGATCACGGTTGATCTTATAGACGTTGATGCGCCCTTCATGATAATTGCTCGCGTATACAAGTTGACGATTTTCATCGATTGAGATGTGGGCAGGAGAAGAGCCGGGTTGTAAAACGCGATTGATCAGCTTAGGAGGATTAACGTTGAGATCATAACTGGCTACACCGCCTTGATCCCCTTCAGCATCGACCGCATATAAAATATGGTCATCTGAAACGGCTAAATAAGTAGGGGAACCTAAATCGGTAATATACGGTTGCGGGGCAGTTAATTGGCCTTGTGTGTCGTCAAACGTACCAGTATAAATACCAGCACCGCCGTGACGGGTATAACCGCCTAACAAGAGTTTTTGTTTCATAGACAAAATGCTCCTTTCGAATTTGCTTTGAGTATAGCATGTTTTGGGGATGCTTATGCTATGATATAGAACGTGAGCCGCCCCAACATAGCTGGTTAACTTGCTGCCAGCTGTCCTTCAAAGCAGCGGCTTACTTGTCCCTTTTCGAGGTACAACAAGACCGACAAAAACGAACGTACCGCATCTTTTTTAGTACTGCGATATAGGCTTAAAAATATCACAAGTAAAAACGGAGGCAACAACATGCAATTTACGGCAACGATCACTGCCATTGGTAAAGACGCTTTAAGTTCAAAAGATCCCATGATTATTTTATTTGGCCCCGAAGCCACAGATGCACTGCGCGATGTTGCAGTGATTCAACAGTTTGATGATCCCGCGGCCTTATCCCAATTCTCCATTCAGGCGGGGGATCGGCTGACGATTGACGGGACAGCTTTCACCATGACTTACGTGGGCCAGTTAGCCATCAGCAATTTGAAGGCAATCGGTCACGTTACCTTGTTATTCCAAGACGTACCAGCTGAAAAGCCAATGCAGAATGCGATTTATCTCAAACCGACCCAGCGGCCAGCATTTCGTGTCGGAACAACATTGACCTATAACACGCAAGCTTAGCGGTTGTTAATTGGATATTAAAAAACACCTGTAATGACAGGTGTTTTTTTTACCATGATGCCTTGCGAACACCGGGAATTTGACCTTTGTGAGCCAAATCGCGGAAGTTCAAGCGTGACATTTTGAATTTACGCATGTAGGCATGTGGCCGACCGTCAAGTTCATCACGGCTGTGTGCGCGAACAGGTGAAGCATTCCGCGGCAACGCCTGCAAAGCAGCATAATTATGCTCGGCCTTATACTTGGCACGCAGCGGAGCGTACTTGGCAATCGTCGCTTCGATCTTTTTTTCTTTGGCAATCTTTGACTTCTTAGCCATCTATGCAATCACTCCTTGTTTGTGGTTTGTATTGGATACTGGTATTCGAACAGTTCAACCCACATAGCATAGCACAGCAATAAGTCACTCGCAACACTTACAAAAGATAAGCGATTAGTATTGATCACCATTGAAAATCGAGTTTTTAACAATGACATAATCGACCTTGGTTAAAGCTTCCAGATCGCGACCACCGGCATAGGAAACAGCGGATTGTAAATCTTCCTGCATTTCCTTTAATGTATCGCCGATCTTACCCTTAACTGGCAGCAGGATTTTTTTGCCTTCAACGTTATGATGGGTGCCTTTTTGATACTCGGAAGCTGAACCGTAATATTCCTGATATTCTTTGCCATCAATGGTGACGTGCTTACCAGGCGTTTCTTCATGGCCCGCAAACAAAGAACCGATCATGCACATGGTGGCACCGAAGCGAATGGACTTGGCGATGTCGCCATTGTTACGGATACCGCCGTCTGCGATGATGGGTTTACGCGCTGCTTTAGCGCACCAACGGACAGCTGCAAGTTGCCAACCGCCTGTCCCGAAACCAGTCTTGAGCTTGGTAATGCAGACCTTACCGGGACCGATGCCGACTTTCGTTGCATCGGCGCCGGCATTTTCCAGTTCACGAACAGCTTCAGGCGTTCCGACATTACCAGCGATCACAAACGTTTTTGGCAAATAGTGTTTGATATGCTGAATCATGTCAATGACGATTTGGGCGTAACCGTGGGCAATGTCGATGGTCACATAATCTGGCGTCAAATCGTTAGCAGCCAGCGCTTCGATAAAATCAAATTCTTCATCCTTAACGCCAACACTGATTGACGCGATTAAACCGCGCTTTTTCATGTCGCGGACAAAATCCATGCGCCGTTCTGGCTGAAAGCGATGCATAATATAGAAGTAATCGTGTTCGGCCAGCCAGATCGCCAAAGGTTCATCAATGATGGTCTGCATATTGGCAGGAACAACCGGAATTTTAAACGTGTGTGGGCCAAATTTCACGCTGGTATCAACCTCTTTACGTGAGCGCACCACACATTTGTTGGGAATCATTTGAATATCTTCGTAATCAAAAATCTGCATGCCGTTGTTCATCGGATTCATCCTTTCGCAAAAGCCGAACATTGTTAAGCATTATTGGTGTTATTCAAAACACCAAGTGCTAAGATACGCGATTAAAATGTAAAAGTCAACCAAAATACTTTCTTTTCTTTTTAATGTTCGTGTTTTGCTTAAAAATAAGAAAAGCCGGGATATCCCGGCCAGGTAGCAAGTGGATTAGAAAAATTTGTTTCGCCAAAATTGAAAGGCAAGAACCATCGCAATCGCAATTGAAATGGCAATCGTGATGATCCAGCTCACCTTCATATCTGCTAGTGGCAAGTGGACATTCATGCCATAAAATGAAAAGACCAACGTGGGAATGGTCAGTAAGATTGAATAGGATGTCAGAAATTTCATGACGCCATTCATGTTATTGTTAATGATTGACGAATAAGTATCAGCCGTTTCGTTAATAATGGAATTGCTAATCTGCGCCATTTCAACCGCTTGCTGATTTTCGATGATGGTATCTTCCAGAAGATCCTGATCATCTTCGTTTAGATGCAATGGGTTGGTGCGTTTGAGTTGTTCCAGGACATTACGGTCGGTTCGCAGACTCATCATAAAGTAAACCAAGGAGCGTTGAATGCCCATTAATCCGTAAAGTTCTTCGTTGCGCAAGTTGCGTTGAAGTTTATTTTCGTTGGCTTCGCGGGCTTTGTTGAGATCGCGCAGGTAGGTCAGGTAACTGATCGAAATCTGATACAGTATCTGTAAGACGGTGCGATTTTGATGTTGCGGATTGAAGTTGCTGATTTTGCCTTCCGAAAAAAGGCTCAGCAACGGTATCGGTTCTTCGTTAATCGTAATCACCGCGATATTTGTAATAATAATGGCAAGCGGAGCCGTTTCATAAACCACTTTTTTTCGGGCGTCACGGGTAACAACGGGCATGTCAAAAATAAACAAGTGGCTGTCATTGTCTTCATCATACTCATACCGTGCGCCTTCATCCGGATCAAGGCCATATAGTAGGAATGCTTCTGATAGATTGGCTTTAGTCTGCAATTGTTCCCGTTCTTTTGGGGTTGGGTTGACCACATTGATCCAGACGCCGGGACTGATCCGCGATTGTGGATTTAGCCGGCCGGTTTTGTCATCGAAACGATAAATTGAAAGCATGGCAGTCTCCTTGGCTTTTTCTCTTAGTTTACAACAAGCGGCCAAGCTATGCAGGAAGGAAAATCATGCGAAAACGTGAAGCAAAAATTGAATTGGCGGCTCAACAAACGCCTTTATTTGCGTGTCCAGTGTGCGCTCAGCCAATGCAGGTCAAAGCCGGATCGCTTATTTGTTCTAAAGGACACCGGCGCGATTTTAGTCGTAAAGGGACCGTGAACTTCTTGAATCAACAAGTCGCGACTGAATATACAGCTACGATGCTAGCAGCCAGACGGCGAATGTTGACGGCGGGATTGTTTACACCGTTTTTGGACGCTATGGCAGCTAAATTAGTCCCGCATCAACGCCTATTAGATGTTGGTTGCGGTGAGGGGACACCAACTGCTTACTTGGCTCACCAAAAGCAACAGATGGCAGTCGGTTTCGATATTTCAGCCCCGGCAATTAACTTAGCGGGTAGTTTGGCAGCGCCAGTATTATTTGCCGTGGCCGATTTGGCGCACCTACCATTTGTCAACGATGCTTTTGACACGGTTATCGACATTTTCTCGCCAGGCAACTACCGGGAGTTTCGGCGCGTATTACGACCAACAGGACAGCTGCTGAAGATTATCCCACGCGCCGGCTATTTAAAAGAGCTGCGTGAAGGGTTATATTCTGGAACACGTAAGGCTGAATATGATAACCAGCCTGTGCGTGAACGGTTTTTAGCAGCGTTTCCTCAGGCAACCATTCAATCAATAACTTATGATTTTTCACTGGCTGCAGATCAGTTTACCGATTTGATGACCATGACGCCACTGTCTTGGCAAGCACCGGCTGAACGGCGCCAGGCAATGTTAACCAATCCACCAAAAAGTATTCATATTGAGGTTGATTTACTCACCGTTTCGAATCTTGTCAAGTAAAAGGGTTGAAAACAGGAATAACCGGTGTTAATATGCTTTTAAGCTATTTATTTCGGGCTTTTATCAGGGCTAGCTTTTGGGTAATTGATAAAAGTTTGCGATAAATTACTTCACTAACGTATCGCTTCGCTGAGTGCGCTCCGAAGCAATGCGTTTTTTTCTTGCTTAAAATCAGGTTGGCGCCAAGTTTTTGACTCGTAACGCGCTCCCCGGCGCAGGAATCTGCGTGTAAGGATCTGAGTCGCAATGACCAAGGGCGGGGGACATCACGCTCGACGCTAAGTTCACCTTTACGCCTATAACGCGTTCGCCGGCGCAGGAATCGGAGTGTAAGGACCTGAGTCGCAATGGCCAAGAGCGGGCCATCACGTTTCAGGTCACAAGTCTGCCTTTACTGTCATAACGCGCTCACCGGCGCAGAAGTCTGCGTGTAAGGACCTTGGGCGCAATGACCAAGCCCGGGTCATCACGCCCAAGGCCACAAGTCCGCCTTTACGCCCATAACGCGTTCACCGGCGCAGGAATCTGCGTGTAAGGACCTGAGTCGCAATGGCCAAGAGCGGGCCATCACGTCTCAGGCCGCTTACACTCCGATTCCTAACCGCGCCGGTTCACGCTCACTGCAGGTTGGTGTTAACACAATAGAATGTGCTACACTGAAAGCACTTGTGTTGAAGGGACGATAACATGGCGAATCATATTGTTTTATTTGAACCGTTAATTCCAGCGAACACTGGTAACATTGCGCGGACTTGTGCAGCGACCAATAGCTATTTGCACTTGATTAAACCATTGGGATTTGAGACCGATGACAAGCATTTGCGCCGCGCCGGGTTGGATTATTGGGCCAAGGTTCGAATTGTCTATCATGATAGTCTTGATGACTTCATGGCAACGGTCAAGGATCCGCAGCATTTGTATCTCATCACCAAATTTGCAGATCAAACCTATTCTGATCGCGATTACACCGATACGCATGCCGACCACTATTTCCTTTTTGGCAAAGAAACCACTGGACTGCCTGAGGGATTTATGCGGGAACATGAAGATCAGTGCCTTCGCATTCCCATGACTGCAAACGTGCGCGCACTCAATTTATCCAATTGTGCAGCATTAGTGGTTTATGAAGCTTTACGACAGCAGCATTTTGCCGGACTGGAAACCGTGCATACCTATGAACATGACAAACTAAAGTGAAAATACGCTAGGAGGCGCAACCCATGGAAGCAAAACGTTATCCGATTACGGTTGAATCATTTCATTATGATCTCGTGAAACAAGGAACCCCAGTGAAGAACGATTTACAGGTAGCCATGCGTCAGATTCAGTGGTCTGACCCTAAGAAACAGGCAGAATTAAAAAAAGGCAATCTTTTTGAAATGATGATTCCCTTTGACGTGGTGCCTGACAATGCCGGATTTGAAATTTCCGGCAAGATCACCCAAATTGTTCAGGTTATGGATTATTTCGGTGAAGCAAATGAGCTGCCACAAGAAGAACTAGGCAAATTGAGTCGGCCACTGGTTGAAACCATTGAAACCTTGACCTATCAGGTGACAGCGGTAGCCTTGGATCAAGGCGTTAATCTTCAGTTCGGCGCAAGCGACGAACAACCTGGCCAAGCTTAAACAGGTAGTGAATAGGGAAAGATCAAAAAGGCGGCCGGAAAGCTGCCTTTTTTGCTGAGCGCGAGCCGGCGCGGTTAGGGATCGGAGTGTAAGTGGCCTCAGGCACAATGGCCGGTCTTTGGCCATTGTGCCTGAGGTCCTTACACGCAGATCCCTGCGCCGGGGAGCGCGTTATGGGCGTAAACCAGAACATAAGTGGCCTCAGCCGCAATGGCCGGGCTTTGGCCATTGCGCCCAAGGTCCATACACGCAGGCTACTGGGCTGGCGAACGCGTTATGGGCGTAAACCAGAACATAAGCAGCCTCAGCCGTGATGGCCGGGCTTTGGCCATTGCGCCCAAGGTCCATACACGCAGGCTACTGGGCTGGCGAACGCGTTATGGGCATAAACCAGAACACAAGCAGCCCCAGCCGTGATGGCCTGAGCTTGCCCATTGCGCCTAAGGTCCTTACGCTCTGACTTCTGCGCCGGAAAGCGCGTTATGCCCAAACATACCCCTGGCTAATGTAAAAGCCGACATAACGACACACCGCATATCTCAAAAGAACGTAACAAAATCACCGCAGTGGCTTTTTAAATGCGGGCTCAGCTCGTGTATAATAGGCAGGAATGAAAGGAGCATGACCATGGCACAAAAACGCGGCGGGCGCAGGCGACCGCGCAAAAAACGACCAACTAAACAGCAACAGCACACCTTAAGTTGGGTTGGCGCGCTATTTGTCGTGTTCGCGAGCCTGGCATTTTTCCGTCTCGGCATTGTTGGAACGGTCCTTGCCAACGTTTTTCGGTTAGTAGTTGGCGATAGTTTTCTGGTAGTCAGTGCTGCGACCGTTGTGACCGGTATCTGGTTTTTACTAGCAGATCGGTTGCCGAAGTTAGCGCGGCATGTCTGGATCGGACTAAGCATCATTCTAATCGCTGCATTGGTGTTGCTAACAGCACAGACAATGGCGACGCTGAATGTCCACAGTCATTATTTGCTAGCGACTTGGCGCCTGTTGCAAAATGATTTTGGGCTAATGACGACCGCGTCACAAGTCGGAGGCGGCTTGCTTGGTGCAGGACTTTTTGCGTTGTTGGCACCATTATTAAGTAGCTTAGGCGCAACCATTCTTGCGTGGTTTGGTGTTATTGCCGGTATCCTCGTGTTTTTGGGGGTGGGCGCCAACCAGGTTTTTAACTGGTTGCAAGCTTTTGGACAGGCTTGCAAACGTGGATTGATTCAGGTATCTGATCACATAACGGCGCTAAGACAAGCACATGCTAAAAAAGCTGCCACTCGTCCAACATCGACGCCAAAAGCTGCAACGGATGCTGCTCACACGCAATCAGAACCATCATCGGAGCGAGCCGATGACTTCACGATTAAGGGGCCAACTCCGGTTAAACCGTTGCCGCAAAGTGAAGCGCCTGCCCCGACGAAACCAGCAAGTACCGCACCTATGAGTGAGTCATCTGCTGCCACTGCGCAGGTGCCCGCCAGCAAGCTGGACTCAGACATGCCGGCTTCAGACTATCAGTTGCCTAGCCTAGCCATGCTGACGGCGACACCGCCTGTCGACCAAAGTGCAGAATATCAGGCAATTAAAACGAACCGTACAAAACTGAAGGAAACTTTTGAAAGCTTTGGGGTTAAGGTGGGCGTTAAAAGTGCGACATTAGGGCCGTCAATTACGCAATATGAGATTCAGCCCGCGGTCGGCGTAAAGGTTTCAAAAATTGTGAATCTATCCGACGACTTGGCATTGGCTTTAGCTGCAAAAGATATTCGGATTGAAGCACCGATCCCCGGGAAATCGTTAATCGGAATTGAAGTGCCCAATCAACATATTGCAACAGTCGGGTTTAAAGAGGTCATGGCGGAGACGCCTAAGGCACCGAATCATCCCTTAGTGTTACCACTTGGCCGGGATGTTAATGGTCAAGTGGTCACCTTTGATCTAACCAAAATGCCGCACCTACTAATTGCCGGCGCAACCGGTTCAGGTAAGTCAGTGATGATCAATGTGATCCTGACGAGTATCTTGATGCGTACGAAGCCAACTGATGTCCGGCTGATGTTAATCGATCCCAAACGTGTTGAATTGTCCGTTTATAATGGCGTGCCGCACTTATTGACGCCAGTCGTGACCGAAGCAAAAAAGGCGCCAAGTGCTTTAAATAAGATTTTAACCGCAATGGATGAACGCTACCAACGATTTGCGGCAGCAGGCGTGCGTAACATGAAAGAATTTAATCAAAAAGTAGCAGCAAATCCTGCCAGTGGTCAGTCCAAAATGCCGTATATCGTTGTCATTATTGATGAGTTAAGTGACTTGATGATGGTTGCGGGTCACGAAATTGAAACCGCCATTGTACGACTGGCCCAAATGGCGCGCGCTGCCGGCATTCATGTTATCATTGCCACACAACGGCCATCTGTGGATGTTATCACGGGGTTGATGAAGGCTAACATTCCATCACGTATTGCTTTTGCCACATCTAGCGGCATTGATTCACGTACGATTCTTGACAGTAATGGCGCAGAAAAACTTCTGGGCCGCGGTGATATGCTGTTTTCACCGATTGGCGCTTCCAAGCCATTACGAGTTCAAGGTGCGTTTATCCCGTCTGTTGATGTAGAACGGGTTGTGAAAGCTATCACGGATCAAGTGGCACCAGCTTATGTAGACAGTATGACGCCGACTGAAAATGTCGAAACCGAGCAACAAGGGGATTCTGAAGACGAGTTGTACGATGATGCCAAGGCATTTGTCATTGCACAACAAAGCGCTTCTACATCGATGCTGCAACGACGCTTTCGAATTGGCTATAATCGTGCGGCACGATTGATTGACGATCTTGAAGCTAATCAGATTGTTGGCCCCAGCGAAGGCAGTAAGCCCCGGAAAGTTTTCGTCACCCCAACAGATGGGAATCAGTCATGAGGGAGACTATGCAAAAAGAAATCAAGCCGGGCGTTTGGCTTATGGTTTTGCCAACCACCCAATTTAAAACCACTCGGATCAATATTCAGTTTTTAACCCCATTGCGGCGAGATACGGTCACAAAACGAACGTTGCTGACCAGTCTTTTGGAGACAAATAGTCAGGAGTATCCAACTCAAGCAGCTATGGCGGCCCATTTAGAGTCACTTTACGGTGCAAACTTCAGTATTGGTGTTGCGCGCGAAGGCCGACTGCACCGGGTTGGGGTGACAATGAGTACTGTGGACGATCGGTTTACGGATGCACCGTTGTTACCAAAGGCAGCAGCGTTTTTGAAGACGGTTTTGTTTTCTCCCAACTTTCAAGCTGGGCAATTTGACGCGGCAACTTTTGATCGGGAAAAGCAAAACTTGGATCACTATCTGGCCAGCTTAGATGATGATCGCCAAACGCAGGCAGCATTGGGCGTCCAGCGTCTGTATTTCGGCGTTGATCCTGATCAGGCTATCCCCAGCTTTGGCACGCGTGAAGATCTTGCCCCGATCACGACAGCGAGTTTAACCGCCTATTACCATCAAATGATCAGTGAGGATCAAGTCGTCATCACCGTTTTGGGCGATGTCCAGGCTGAAAACGTGGCGGCTTTGTTTGCTGATTGGCCACTGGCGGCGCGCTCGCAAACCACCCCTGCGATTGCATTTAATTTACCGGAGCATGCTGAAGTCGTCAGCCAAACCGCCAAAGTCGTTGCCCAACAAGCTAAATTTGATCTTGCCTATCATGTCAGTACGGATTTGATGGGTCCAAAGTATGCAGCTACTTTAGTGGCAGAAGAATTGTTTGGCGGTTCAAGTTTGTCATTGCTCTTCACCAACGTTCGCGAAAAGGCCAGTCTGGCTTACTACGCGAGTTCCATGTTGGATACTTTTCGCGGCTTGATGTTGGTTCAAACCGGGATTGAAAGCAAAGATCAGGCGCGGGTTGCGGATTTGATTCAGCAGCAACTGGCAGCCATTGTGCGCGGCGATTTTTCCGATGACCGGTTGCAGGCGATTAAAGATGGCATTTTGGATCATCAGCGTGCAGCGTATGATAGTCCGCGGTTTTTGACAAATCAGGCGCTGTATCGACTGTTGGTGCCGGACGCACCGCAAGACTTTGAAAGCTTTGCTAGCCGAATTCAGGCGGTGGATCGGCAGGCAGTGCAACAAGCGGCGGCCGCGATGAAACTGCAAGCGACGTATTTTCTGACTGGGGAGGACAGCGAATGAAGACACAATATTTCCGTGATGTTGATGAAACACTCATCACAACGACGCTGCCCAACGGTTTGCGCCTGCAAGTGGTGCCGCGCCCGGCTTATCATAAAAGTTATGCGATCATGACCACTGATTATGGTGCGATTGATACGCGCTTTGCTCCGGACGGCAAACAGATGGTGACTTATCCAGCCGGCATCGCCCATTTTTTGGAACATAAGTTATTTGAAAAAGAAGATCATGATGCATTTGATCTTTTCGGCGAGACCGGTGCGTCAGCCAATGCGTTTACCAGTGCGACAAAAACCAGCTTCTTATTTTCCACGACCACTCAATTCAATAAGAACCTGCAAATTTTGCTTGATTTTGTGCAGGCACCGTTTTTTTCCACGGAATCGGTGGCTAAAGAGCAAGGCATTATCGGCTCGGAAATTCAAATGTATCAAGATGATCCAGGTTGGCGGGTGTATGCTGGTTTGTTGGAAAACCTTTTCCCCAATCATCCAGCGCATGTTGACGTGGCAGGAACAGCAGCAAGTATCGCTCAGATTACGCCGGAGATGCTTTATACCATTCACCGCGTTTTTTATCAACCAAGCAATATGACTTTGGTGATTGTTGGCAATATTGATGTGGAGAATGTGATTGATTTTGTTGCTGCCAATCAGGCTCAAAAGACATTTCCAACGCGACAGCCAATTGTGCGAGGCGTTGAAGCAGACGTGCAAACAGCAGATATTATTCCTTATCGGGAGTTGAAAATGCCGGTCAGTCGTCCCAAAACGCTGGTTGGCTTTAAAGGACAGGTGGCAATTCCGCAGACGGCTGCTGGTTGGCAGTATCAATTAAGTATTCGCCTATTGCTGGAAGTTTTGTTTGGGGATTCATCGCAGCTTTATCAAGCATGGTATGACCGCGGTTTGATTGATGACTCGTTTGATTTTGATTTTACGAATCAGCGTAGTTTTAGTTATGGGCTTGTTGGCGGCGACACCGATGATCCTCAAGGCTTAAGCGCCGCCATCAAGGAAGTATTGGCACATGCTGCGGATCAGGCTGATTTGAATAGAAATCGGGTTGCGCTAATTAAACGCGCGTCACTCGGCAAATACTATGCCGGATTGAATGGGTTAAATGGCGTTGCCAACCAACTAAGCGCCTTAAGCTTTGGCGAAGCGTCTTTGTTTGATTTTCCGCAAATATTAAACAGGATTAGTTTTGAAGATCTTGAGCAGTTAATTCCTAAACTTTTTAATACTGAAGCTTTAACGGTTTTGACAATGCTTCCGGAGGGGAAATAATGCGATCGGCGTTAATCATTGGCGCTTCTGGTGATATTGGCCAAGCGGTAGCAGCAAAATTGGCGGCAGCAGGGTGGTCGCTTTATCTGCATTACTTTAAGCATGAGCAAGTTGTGATGGATCAAATGAAGGCTTATCAAGCAGCATATCCGCATCAGGACTTTATTCCGTTACAATATGATTTGACGGATGACCGTCATCTAGACGAACTCACAAATCAACTTTTTAGTCTTGATGCTGTCATTTTTGCAGCTGGCATGACCTATTATCATCTTTTTAAAGAAACCACCGTCCCTGAGATGACGACTTTAATGCGTGTCCATTTGTTAACGCCGATGGTTCTTTTGACTAAAGTGGAGCGTAAATTGGCACAATCTGGTCATGGACGCGTTATTTTCATTGGATCTGTCTATGGTGGTACCGGATCAGCGATGGAGGTGGCCTATAGCACGGTCAAGGGAGCGCAAAGTGCCTTTGTGAAGGCTTATGCACAAGAAGTTGCCAGTCTTGGCATTACCGTGAACGTTGTTGCCCCCGGAGCCGTCACCACCAAAATGAATACAAAAATGTTTGACTCCGATACACTCGCCAAAGTTCAGGCAGAGATTCCCGCGGCTCGGTTTGCGACCCCCCAGGATATTAGTTACTATGTCAGTATGCTGGTTGCCAAGGATGCGGCTTATCTAACCGGACAGACACTGTACGTAACAGGCGGCTGGCGCATGTAGTAAACAAAGGATTTCTTAAGGCTTTCAGACGGTTTTTCATGCTATACTGAAAATGGTTAATAAAAAATAGCGGGTGAAGAAAACATATGGATGAAATTGGGCAAAAATTACGGGACGCCCGGATTGAAAAAGGCTATACCATTGATGATCTACAACAAATTACCAAAATTCAAAAACGCTACCTGATTGCAATCGAAGAAGGTCATTTCGATGCGTTGCCAGGCGACTTTTATGTGCGTGCCTTTATCAAGCAGTATGCCGATACGGTTGGGCTTGACGGGGATGAATTGTTGACGCAATTTCAGCAGGATATCCCGGAACCGCAACCCCAAGAATACGCTGCACAGTCAGTTGAAAATAAGACTCGGGCGACCCGCGCCGAAGAAGCGAGTCCGGTTAACCGTTTGCGGCGTTATCTGCCACAGATTGCGATTGCTGCCTTTGTGATTGTTGCCATCATCGTCATTTATGTCGTGATGCTATTTTCACAATCCGGACCGAAACAAACGATTCCCGCGGATTCCGAGAGTGTTGCGGTTTCGTCCAAGCGCAGTAGTTCTAAGGCATCGAAATCATCAAAAACCTCATCATCCTCGAAGTCTAGCAAGTCTTCTGCATCAAGTAGTTCCAAGTCATCAGAAAAGGCATCTAAAGAAAGCAAAAAGAAGAGTGACAAGCTCGACATTTCTGTTGCTGCGGCAAATGGTGCTACTCAGGCAGTTACGTTGAAGAATTTGCCTACCAGCGGGAATAAACTTACCCTCGGTGCAAACGGGGCGACCGCTTGGATTTCAGTCATTGTCAATGGTTCGACAACTTGGCAGGGTTCCTTGACATCAGGAAATACACAAGAGGTGACATTGCCAGATAATACGTCCACCTTCCAAGTCCGCTCAGGGAATGCGACTGCTACGACGATTGAGTTGAATGGCAAGAAGGTTGACATTTCGAACGGTACCAGTGTTGTTCGAACGATTACCTTCACAAGCAGTACGAGTGAAAGTGAGGCTTCTCAAGAATGAATCTCCCTAATAAGTTGACGCTGATTCGCATTTTCTTAATTCCCGTTTTCACTTTGTTATTGGCATTCAATTGGCCGGCTGGTTATCTGACAATTGCCGGGACAAAAGTTGCCATGAGCTGGTTTATCGCCTTGATTATCTTCATTGTGGCCTCACTTACCGATTTTGCGGATGGTCAGATTGCCCGGCGCAAACATTTAGTGACCAATTTTGGGAAATTTGCCGATCCGTTGGCCGATAAGTTGTTAGTTATGACCGCATTTTTGTTCCTGACAGCAGCTGGACAGATTCCAGCATGGGGAACGGCGATTATCCTATGGCGTGAGTTAGCGGTGACGGGTTTGCGACTATTGCTTTCCAATGAAGGAGAGGTACTGGCTGCTGCTTGGCCCGGAAAGATTAAGACCAATACGCAAATGTTTGCGATCATCTTTTTGATGCTCAATAACGCATGGTTCAACAACATTAACATTCCGTTTGCGCTAATCCTTTTCTATGTTGCAGTGTTCTTCACGATTTATTCCGGCGTGGAATATTTTTACAAGAATCGCGGCGTTTTTGCAGATTCATTTGGATCTAAACAGTAGTAATATCGTTTTTTTACCCAGGCTGATGGCTTGGGTTTTTTTGTGCCCGTCATTCGGCGCAAAACGGAACGGGTAGTAAAATAAAACTGAAGCTTGTTGGGTTTGGAGGCATTGTTTATGTTAATGGTTGGGTGATCGCAGCAGAATTTTTGAATATTGAGTGAATGCATTAAAGGGCAGATGTGCTAAACATCGAATTCTATTGTTAGGTGGGAAAAATATGCAAGCAGAAATTATTGCTATCGGAACGGAAATTCTGATGGGACAAATTACAAATACAAATGGCGCGTATATGGCTAAACAACTGGCTACATTAGGTATTGCGAGCTATCATCAACAGGTTGTTGGGGATAATGCAAAACGACTGGCTGACGCGATAAGTTTGGCGGAACAACGCAGTGATATCGTTATTTTGATTGGTGGTTTAGGACCAACACCGGATGATTTAACGAAGCAAACCCTAGCCGCACACCTGAATTTACCCTTGGTGGAAGACGCTGACGCTATGGCCAAGTTGGCTGCGCGGGTTAAACAACAGCAACGTCCAATGACACCCAATAATCGCCTGCAAGCGATGTATCCCCAAGGCGCAATCGTATTGGCCAATCGTGTCGGGTTGGCGGTCGGCGCATGGGTTGAGCAGCGCCAACACGCCTATGTTTTATTGCCGGGACCACCTAAAGAGTTTGTGCCGATGGTTGATCATGAACTGTTGCCACGACTGGCAAAATATAGCGGGCATCAAGAAGTTTTGGAAAGTCGCGTGATGCGTTTCTTTGGTATCGGCGAATCGCAACTTGTGACAGACTTAAGTGATTTAATTGCCAACCAGACGAATCCGACACTTGCAACTTATATAAAAGATCATGAGGTGACAGTTCGGGTAACTGCGAGTGGCAAAACACAAGCAGAAGCCGCGGCGAAACTTGAGCCAATGATCGGCATCATTATGGATCGTGAAGGTCGCTACTTTTACGGCTACGGTGACGATAACAGTCTTGCCCAGGAATTAGTCAAAGCATTGGCGGCTAGTGATAAGCAAATTAGTGCCGCTGAAAGTCTGACTGCAGGTGCATTTCAAGCGGCATTGGGAGACGTTCCGGGAGTCTCGGCTTATTTCAAAGGCGGCTTCGTTACGTACGCTTTAGCGACAAAAGCTGCATTTTTAAATATTGATGCCCGTCAGCTATCAGAACATGGTGTGGTGAGTGAATTTACTGCCAAAGCAATGGCAGAGCATGCTCGTCAACGAGCGGCGGCAGACATTGCCGTTAGTTTTACCGGAGTTGCCGGTCCTGACAAGCTGGAAGGACAGCCAGCCGGCACCGTCTGGATTGGTTTGGCGCGGTTAGGAGAGAAACCAATAGCACAAGTTTATCATTTTCCGGGTGGGCGAAATGACGTCCGCAAGCGCGCCGTTATGACGGGGATGATGATGGTGTTGAAGCGTTTACGCGAATAACAGCAAATAGTTGTGGATGGAACAAGCTCATTAAACAGGAGGCGGTAAGAGATGGCAGAAACCGAACGACAGGAAGCATTGGCAACGGCGTTAAAGAAGATTGAGAAGAATTTTGGCAAAGGGGCCATTATGCGGATGGGGGACAAAGTGGAGACACGCGTTTCTGCTGTTTCCAGCGGATCACTTGCAATTGATGATGCACTTGGTGTTGGTGGGCTGCCACGTGGACGAATTGTTGAAATCTATGGTCCGGAAAGTTCCGGGAAAACGACTGTGGCCTTGCATGCAGTTGCCATGGTTCAGCAACACGGTGGCACGGCCGCTTATATTGATGCTGAAAATGCCATGGATCCCAAATATGCGGCGGCACTTGGCGTCAATATTGATGAGCTGTTGCTTTCACAGCCGGATACCGGTGAACAAGGATTAGAAATTGCCGATGAGCTGGTTGCATCGGGCGCCATTGATATTTTAGTGGTTGATTCAGTGGCAGCTCTGGTACCGCGCGCAGAAATTGAAGGGGACATGGGTGATGCACACGTTGGGTTACAGGCACGGCTAATGTCACAGGCCTTACGAAAGTTGTCTGGGGCGATCAATAAGACCAAAACAATTGCCTTGTTCATTAACCAGATCCGGGAAAAAGTCGGCATTGTATTCGGCAATCCTGAAATTACGCCAGGTGGTCGGGCGCTGAAATTTTATGCTACTGTGCGTATGGAAGTGCGCCGTTCCGAGCAGATCAAAAACGGTGCCGATATTATTGGCAATCGCACCAAAATCAAAGTGGTTAAAAATAAAGTTGCACCGCCGTTTAAGACTGCCATTGTTGATATTATGTATGGTCAAGGCATTTCCCAAAGCGGTGAACTTGTCGACATGGCGGTTGAAAAAGACATCATTGAAAAGGCGGGTTCATGGTATGCCTACCAAGGCGAGCGCATTGGTCAAGGACGTGAGCACGCTAAAAGCTATCTTGAAACGCATGAGGAGCTGCGCCGAACCATTGAAAAACAAGTCCGGCTTGCTTATGGAATGTCGCCGGATCACGTTATCGATCAAGCAGACATAGAGACAGATACTACCACATCTGCCGCATCATGACTGGTTAAAAGGGGTGCTTGTTGTGTTGCGAGCGGATCGGGTGTGAAAATGGCTCACGCTTTTCATAACGCGTTCGTAGTCGCGGCAATCGGAGTGTAAGGACCTTGATTGCAATGGTCAAAATCGGGCCATCACGTATGAGGCCACTTATGTTCTGGCTTACGTCCATAACGCGCTCGCCAGCCCAGAAACCTGCACATAAGGACCTTGGTCGCAATGACCAAAGCCCGGTCATCACGCCTGAGGCCACTTATGTTCTGTTTTACGCCCATAACGCGTTCGCCAGCCCAGAAACCTGCACATAAGGACCTTGGTCGCAATGACCAAAGCCCGGTCATCACGCCTGAGGCCACTTATGTTCTGTTTTACGCCCATAACGCGCTCGCCAGCCCAGAAACCTGCACATAAGGACCTTGGTCGCAATGACCAAAGCCCGGTCATTACGCCCAAGGCCACTTATGCTCCGGTTTCTAACCGGGCTGGCTCGCGCTCACTAAATTTGCCTCCAGTTGACACCTTGCAGGCCAGCACGTAAACTAATAGAGGTGTAATAATTTAAAAAAAGCATCAAAGATTTTGATCAACTTGATGATTGAATCGCTTAGATGATGCGGAGGTGAAATGATGAGTTCAGTAACACTGGTCTCAATAACCCTCGCAGCAGTCATCGCTTTAGCGGTCGGTTTATTGATCGGATTTGCACTTCAAAAGAAGCTCCACCAGAACAGTTTGGATCGAGCGACGCAGACAGCAGAAGGTATCATTGAGGCCGCTAAAAAAGAAGCAGCGACTTTAAAAAAAGAGAAACTGCTAGAAGCAAAAGATGAGAATCATCGCTATCGAACCCAACTTGAAGACGAATTGAAAGATCGGCGGGCGGAAGTCCAGAAGTCAGAACATCGACTGAACCAGCGAGAAGATACTCTTGATCGGCGTGATGACACGCTTGATCGTAAAGAGCAGAGTCTTGCTGACCGGGAAGCAAATTTGAACAAGCGGCAGCAACAGTTAGATGAACGTGAACAAGCTATCTCTTCTGAAATCAGCAAACAACAGACAGAACTCGAACGAATTGCCGAGCTAAGCCATGAGCAGGCTCGGACTCAGATCCTTGACCAGACACAATCAGAATTGACGCATGAACGCGCCGTGATGATTAAAGAAAGCGAAGATGAAGCAAAGGAGGCCGCAGATAAGAAAGCCAAGGTACTGATTGCGGATGCAATTCAGCGCAGTGCTTCAGATATCGTTGCCGAGACAACGGTTACGGTTGTTAATTTACCAAATGACGACATGAAAGGCCGAATTATCGGTCGTGAAGGTCGAAATATCCGGACACTTGAGACTTTGACGGGGATTGACTTAATTATTGACGATACCCCGCAAGCCGTTGTTTTGAGCGGATTTGATCCGATTCGACGGGAAATCGCGCGAATCGCGTTGGAGAAGCTCATTCAAGATGGCCGAATTCATCCGGCCCGCATTGAAGAAATGGTTGATAAGGCACGCAAAGAGATGGATGACCGCATTCGTGAAATCGGCGAACAAGCTATTTTTGATGTGGGTATCCATAATATGCACCCTGACTTGATTAAGATTTTGGGTCGCTTGCATTTTCGTACGAGTTACGGTCAGAATGTTCTGGATCATTCGATTCAGGTTGCAAAGCTGGCCGGTGTGATGGCTGCTGAATTAGGAGAAGATGTTACCTTAGCAAAACGCGCGGGGTTATTACATGATATTGGTAAGGCGCTCGATCATGAAGTCGATGGATCCCACGTTGAAATTGGGGTCGAGCTAGCAACAAAGTACAAAGAACCAAAGACGGTGATTAATGCCATTGCGTCCCATCATGGTGACGTTGAACCAACTAGTGTCATTTCGGTACTAGTCGCCGCCGCTGATGCTATTTCCGCCGCTCGTCCAGGCGCGCGGTCGGAATCACTTGAAAATTACCTGCATCGCTTAGAGAAATTGGAGGCTATTGCCAACAGTCATGCTGGCGTTGACCATAGTTTCGCGATCCAGGCCGGTCGTGAAGTACGGGTGATCGTTCAGCCAGAAAAACTTTCTGATGATCAGAGTGTCATTTTGGCTCGCGACATTCGCAATGAAATTGAAAAAGAATTAGAGTATCCGGGTCACATCAAGGTTACAGTCATTCGAGAAACCCGGACCGTTGAATATGCTAAATAAGTTTGCAGTTAGGCCTTATTAAAGGGCACTATATGTAAACCAAAAAGATCCGCAAGCGGTAATTGAGCTTGCGGATCTTTTTACGTTTTTAAGGCTTGTGAACTTCTGACGTGGCATAAGGGACCTCACGATACTGACTTGTACCGATCTGTGGGTCAAATTGTCCGTGTAGGAAATCCTTGATTAAGGCGAGGTTCTTGTCTAACTGGTCAGCATCAAGATGTAGCGTCAGTGTCACTGCTACGCCATAATCAATGGTTGCGATTGTGAGGTTGTGCGTTTCTAAAAAATGCTGCAGTGGATCAAGATCCGCATATGGAATCTGAAAAGTAACAGCCTTTTGTTTAATTCGGGCTACAATGCCAATTGTTTCAATTGCGGCGTTGACATTGCCGGCATAAGCGCGAATCAGACCGCCGGCACCAAGCTTGATCCCGCCAAAATAACGCGTCGTCACGGCGAGTGTATCGCGAAGTTCATGTTGCAAGAGGCCTTCAAGCGTCGGGGGGCCTGCAGTTCCGGATGGTTCGCCGTTATCGCTGGCCCGCTGGATTTGGTTTTCGTTACCGAGCACGTAAGCAAAGACATTGTGATTTGCTTTGGCATGCTCGTGGCTGATGCGATCAATAATAGCCTTTGCCTCGTCTTCATCATGAATACGAGCGAGGTGGGTGATGAAACGAGACTTTTTAATGATTTGAGTGTAATTTCCGGATTCTTTTATGGTGAGATATGGCTTCATTATGCGTAATCTCCTTTTGAGGTGATGAAAATGGATCTGGCAGGTGCCCAACTCACACAGCGTGAACTGGCGCGTTTAGCTGTTTCTAATATATCACACGCAACTGTTGTGCCGGCATTGGTAAAAGACCATCATCAGTGGCAATGTCAGCGATGTTGCAGCCGCAGACCTGTTGCACTGCCAGATGGCCGAATCTACTGTTCGGAGTGTGTTGCTTTAGGACGACTGACCAATGCCGATCATCTTTATCGGTTTGAACAGGCGCATCTGCCGGTTGGTGATGGTCAATTAACCTGGCATGGTGTACTAACACCTGATCAACAGGCGGCATCGGATGCATTACAGGCGAGTGTCGCAGCAGGGCGTGAGCATTTGATTTGGGCGGTTACCGGAGCGGGAAAGACTGAAATGCTTTTTCCGACTATTGCCCAGCTGATCCAGCAGCAAAAGCGGGTGGCCATTGTTTCACCACGAATTGACGTGATTCGGGAACTGGCACCACGATTTCGAACGGCATTTGCAACCACACCCATTTCCGTGCGTTATGGTGGGCATTTTGATCAAACGGATAGTGATTTGCTTTTAGCAACGGTTCATCAATTATTACGCTTTTATCGGGCATTTGACTTAATTGTCGTAGATGAAGTTGACGCGTTTCCTATGCGCGGAACACCGATGTTGCATCAAGCAGTGAGACAGGCACGCCGCGGCTCAATTGCTTATTTGACGGCCACTCCTGATCGTCAATTAAAACAGGCAATTCGGCGGGGGCGGCTTGGGGTTAGTCGACTTTTTCGCCGTTTTCACGGGCATCCATTACCGGTTCCTCGGATTCAATTAGTGAACTTACGGCATGTGCCCCATCAGCTTCCCAAAGCAGTCATTGTGTGGGTGCAGCAAGTGCTAGCGACTAAAAGAGTCTGTCTGTTGTTTGTGCCGAAGATTAGTTGGGCAGAACAACTTGCCGGTAAGTTGCGCCAAATAGGGCTAAAGGCGGCTGGTGTTGCGAGTACTGATGCGCAGCGGGCGGAAAAGGTTACAGCATTTCGACAAGGACAATTGGAGGTTTTAGTGACGACAACAATTCTGGAAAGAGGCGTGACTGTCCCTCGCTGTGCGGTTGCAGTGCTAGCAGCGGCAGATCCCGAGTTTTCGGCATCAGCTTTAATTCAAATTGCCGGTCGAGCTGGTCGGGCAGCGGATAGTCCGGACGATCCGGTTGTCTTCTTTTCCGATCGTTATACCCTTGCGATGTTGGCAGCCAGACGCCAAATTGTGATGATGAATGGCAGGTGAAGACGATGCGCTGTATTGGTTGTACCCGCCCGACAGATCGCGGCTTGAAGCTGACAACGTTATTTTCCCGTGGTCCATTGCTAGCGCCGAGGTTATGTCACAGTTGCTTGAGCCAATTTAGTTTCATTACCGGTATAACCTGCTCCGGCTGCGGGCGAATGCAGGTAGCCGCGGAGCCATGTTTGGACTGTCGAAAATGGGCGAAGCATGGGCCGCTTTTAAATAATCGGGCCTTATTTGTGTATGACGCGAAAATGAAGGCGTGGATTTACCAATATAAAGGACTGGGTGACTATCGGCTGCATGTAGCTTTTCAGGATTTGATTGCCGAGCGTCTGCGACATGCAGAAGCGTTGGTTCCCATTCCAAGCGAAGCTAAACATTATGAATGGCGCGGGTTTGATCCGATTTTAGGATTATTTGGTTGCCTGCCATTACAAAACTGGCTCCAAAAGTCGGCAACAGCGCGACCACAAGCTCAAAAGACCCGCCGAGAACGGCTGAAGACGCCACAAAGTTTTCGGGTGCTCGTTTCAGCCAAAACCTTAAACCGCGTGCGTCAGATAACATTGCTTGATGATTTGTATACGACGGGGCGGACGTTGTACCACGCGCGGGATGCTTTAGTGGCTGCCGGTTTCAAGGGGACTATCCAGGCGTTTACATTAATTCGGTGAAATGTGGCTTTTGTTGTGTCTGGTGGTAACATTCGGGTATAATGAAGTTGGAGATTGGAAGGGTTTTACCCTTAGCTATGGCTACGTTAGCCGCACGGAGCGGTATAATGAAGTTGGAGATTGGAAGGGTTTTACCCCAGCCAATCAGCGTGTAAGCGTTTTGCCTACACGCAGGAAAGGGGAGAAGTTTTATGCTCACATACAATGTTCGTGGCGAAAACATCGAAGTCACCGAAGCCATCAGAAATTACGTGGAGAAGCGGATTAGCAAACTGAACAAGTTCTTTGGTGGTTCAGTTACTGCGACAGCGCACGTCAATTTGAAGGTTTACCCAGATAAGACCGCAAAAGTAGAAGTGACGATCCCGCTGTCGTTCTTGACCCTGCGTGCGGAAGAAACCAGTCCGGATCTGTACGCCAGCATCGATCTTGTTACTGACAAGCTGGAGCGGCAGGTGCGTAAGTTCAAAACCAAGATTAATCGCAAGTCACGTGAAAAAGGCTTTGGTCAGATTGACATCGATAGCAATGCACCGGCTGAACCGAAACCGGCCGAAGATGATGATAATCTGAAGGTTGTGCGAACAAAACGCGTTTCGTTAAAACCAATGGATTCACAGGAAGCCATTTTACAGATGGATATGCTGGGCCACAACTTCTTTATCTTCGAAGATGCAGATACAAATGGCACGAGCATTGTTTACAAACGTCGTGATGGCCGTTATGGCTTGATTGAAACGAACGAATAATAGCGATTTTCTTAAAAGAAAGGCAAGGCTGCTGCTTATCAGCGGGCTTGCTTTTTATTTGCCTGTCAGCTCCATCATGCCTATAAAACGATGCGTGTGGCTATTACAGTTTATGAGAAGTGTGGCAATTAATGTGATTTTTGACGCGGAGATCTGTATTTAAGGATCTTGGTCGCAATGGCCAAGAGCGGGCCATCACGTCTGAGGCTACTTATGTTCTGGCTTACGCTCATAACGCGCTCCCCGGCGCAGAATTCTGCGTGTAAGGACCTCAGACGCAATGGCCAAAGTGTGGTTATCACGTTCAAGGACGCTAATGTTCTGGTTTATGCCCATAACGCGTTCGCCAGCCCAGAAACCTGCACATAAGGACCTTGGGCGCAATGACCAAACCCGGGTCATCACGCCCAAGGCCACTTATGCTCCGGTTTCTAACCGGGCTGGCTCACGCTCACCAAGTTATTTTCAATCTCCCCTTTAAAATGTTAAGATGTTAGAATGTATAAATGTTAAGATGTATAAATGTTAGAATGATTAAAGTAGTGTTAGTTCTACGAGGTTTCGACAGAGAGGAATCCATTAATGGCCAATATTCTTAGAAAATGGGTCGAAAGCGATAAGCGAGAAATCGGTCGCCTCGGCAAAATCGCTGATCAAGTTCAGCGCTATGAAGATGAATATGCAGCATTATCAGATGATCAATTAAAAGCAAACACCCAAAAATTCAAGGATCGCCTTGCAGCAGGGGCAACGTTAGACGATATTTTACCGGAAGCTTTTGCCACCGCGCGTGAAGGGGCTAAACGAGTTTTGGGGTTATTCCCGTTTCGGGTTCAAATTATCGGCGGGATCGTTTTACATGAAGGCAATATTGCGGAAATGAAAACCGGTGAAGGTAAAACTTTGACGGCAACCATGCCCGTTTATTTGAATGCCTTGACTGGTAAAGGGGTCCACGTGGTTACCGTTAACGAGTACTTGTCCACGCGTGATGCAACGGAAATGGGCGAGTTGTACAACTGGCTCGGTCTCAGCGTCGGGTTGAATCTTAACTCCAAGAACAGTGACGAAAAACGCGAAGCCTATAACTGCGATATCACCTATTCCACCAATAGTGAACTCGGTTTTGACTATTTGCGAGACAACATGGTGGTTTATAAGGAACAGATGGTACAACGGCCACTGAATTTTGCAATTGTTGATGAGGTTGATTCGATTCTCATTGATGAGGCCCGGACACCTTTGATTATTTCCGGTGGCGCAGAAAAGACAACCGGCCTTTATATTCGGGCGGACCGCTTCGTTAAGACGCTTAAAGCCGATACTGATTACAAGATTGACTGGCCAACGAAGACCATTTCGCTCACTGAAAGCGGCATTCGCAAAGCCGAAAAGAATTTTGGCTTGGATAACCTATACGATACCGAAAATACGGCTTTAACCCACCATATCGACCAAGCATTGCGGGCAAATTACATTATGCTTAAAGATATCGACTATATGGTGTCTAACGGCGAAGTGCTGATTGTCGATCAATTTACCGGTCGGGCAATGGAAGGCCGGCGCTATTCCGATGGCCTGCATCAGGCAATTGAAGCCAAAGAAGGGGTCCAAATCCAGGATGAAAATAAGACGATGGCTAACATCACTTATCAAAACTTCTTCCGGATGTACACCAAGCTGGCAGGGATGACCGGAACCGCTAAAACGGAGCAAGAAGAGTTCCGCGAAATCTATAATATGGAAGTTATTTCGGTTCCAACCAATAAACCGGTTATCCGGGTTGATTCACCGGATGTTTTGTACCCGACTTTGGATGCTAAATTCAATGCGGTTGTTGACGATATCAAAAAACGTCATAAAAAAGGGCAGCCGATTCTGGTTGGGACGGTTGCGATTGAGTCTAGCGAACGTTTGAGTAAGCAATTAGACGATGAAAAAATCCCGCACACGGTTTTGAATGCGAAGAACCACTTTAAAGAAGCGGAAATCATCATGAATGCCGGGCAACGAGGCGCTGTGACAATTGCGACCAACATGGCTGGTCGTGGGACGGATATTAAATTAGGCCCTGGTGTCACCGAGTTAGGCGGTTTGGCTGTTATTGGGACCGAACGGCATGAGAGTCGCCGAATTGATAATCAATTACGTGGCCGTTCTGGTCGTCAAGGTGATCCGGGTTCTACCCAATTTTACCTGAGTCTAGAAGATGACTTGATGAAACGGTTTGGCTCTGAGCGGATCAAAGCAATGCTGGATCGGTTCAAGGTTGCCGATGACGATCAGGTCATTCAAAGTCGGATGATCTCACGGCAGGTTGAATCAGCGCAGAAGCGTGTCGAAGGGAATAACTACGACACGCGTAAAAACACGTTGCAGTACGATGATGTGATGCGTGAACAGCGTGAAGTTATCTATAAGCAGCGCCAGCAGATTATCAATGAAGACGAGACCCTGAAGCCCGTTTTGATGGCGATGATTAATCGAACCATCACCCGCATCGTTCAAACGCATACCCAAGGCGATCAAAAGGATTGGAATCTTGATGCGTTGTATGCCTGGATCACCGCAAACATGGCCGATCCGGAGAAATTCAAGCGCAGCGAACTTGATGGCAAGTCGCAAGATGAGCTCATCGGTTTACTGGCGGATATGGCTGAAACTAACTTCCAGCATAAAAACAAGCAACTTGGCGATGACGCGCAGATGCTAGAATTCGAAAAAGTGGTCATCTTACGCGTTGTTGACTCAGCTTGGACGGATCACATTGACGCCATGGATCAACTACGCCAGTCTATTGGTTTGCGTGGTTATGGGCAGATGAATCCGCTAGTCGAATATCAAGAAGAAGGCTACCGGATGTTTGAGGAAATGATTGCGTCAATTGATGATGATGTGACCCGATTGTTCATGAAAGCCGAAATTCGGCAAAATATTCGCCGTTAATGGTGAACCGGCGCCCCGGCACTGCAAGCTCAAATTTGCGGTACTGGGGTGTTTTGAGGATAACAGAAGCAGAAGCTAAATGTAGGATTGAGGCAACCCGGTCTTTACTAAAATCAACTTAAAAAAAGAGGAGCAATTATCATGGAACTCAGTGTCATGCGTAACACCTTGGCCGCCATGCGAACCAAAATAAATCAATTCAGGGGGTCTCTTTGACCTCGATGCGCTGAATGAACGCATTAGTGAAAATGAAGGTAGAATGGCGGAACCGGGCTTTTGGGATGATTCGGAAGCAGCACAAAAAGTGATCGATGCCAACAATAAACTCAAAGAAAAACACGATCGCTTTTACGCACTTGAAAATGAACTGGAAGATCTTGAGGCTGGATTGGAGTTGTTACAAGACGAACCCGACCCGGATTTGCAACGCGAAGAAGAGACCAAGCTTAAAGATCTGCAGGAAAAACTTGATCAGTATGAGATGCAATTGCTTTTAAATGGGCCATATGACCACAACAATGCAATTCTCGAAATTCATCCCGGTGCAGGTGGTACGGAATCACAAGACTGGGGTTCGATGTTGATGCGGATGTATCAGCGCTGGGCCGACCAGAATGGTTTCAAGGTTGAAGTCGCGGATTACCAACCCGGTGACGAAGCAGGCATTAAAAGTGTGACGCTTTTGATCAACGGTGAGAACGCATATGGCTTATTGAAAAGTGAAAAAGGCGTCCATCGCCTCGTCCGCATTTCACCATTTGATTCCGCCGGCCGCCGTCATACCAGTTTTGCCTCGGTTGATGTGATGCCGGAGCTTGATAATTCGATTGAAGTCGATATTCGCCCAGAGGATATCAAAATGGAAGTGTTTCGGTCCAGTGGTGCTGGTGGTCAGCATATTAACAAGACTTCCAGTGCGGTTCGGCTGATTCATCTGCCGACCGGGATTGTCACTTCCAGTCAGGCACAACGGTCACAATTTCAGAACAAGGCCACGGCAATGGCGATGTTGAAAGCCAAGTTATATCAGCGTGAAGAGGAAGCCAAAAAGGCCAAAGCCAAAGCCATTCAAGGCGAGCAAAAAGATGTTGCTTTTGGCTCACAGATTCGGTCTTACGTTTTCCACCCGTACACGATGGTCAAGGATCACCGAACGAATTACGAAACCGGTAATGGGCAGGCAGTGATGGATGGCGATCTTAATCCATTTATCAATGCATACTTGCAATGGGAGCTCGCCCAGAAAAATCCTGATTAAACTGTAATCTGCCTGAAATCTTGCTGACTTAATCGGCTGTTATACTAATCCTAGCTTAGAAAAAGGAGCAAAATGCATGATTCAAATGGAAAACGTGACGAAACAGTATGCTAACGGCGTCACTGCCATTAAGGATTTGAATCTTAAAATCCAGGATGGTGAGTTTGTTTACGTCATCGGTCCTAGTGGTGCCGGGAAATCAACGTTCGTTAAAATGCTGTACCATGAATTAAAGCCGTCCAGCGGTAGTATTAAAATTGATGATTTTGATTTTTCAACCATGAAGCCGTCGCAGGTGCCGTTTTTGCGTCGTCACATCGGGATCGTCTTTCAGGACTTCAAGCTTTTACCACGCTTGACGGTGTACGAGAATGTGGCTTATGCGATGCAAGTCATTGAAGCGCCGGACGATAAAATTAAAGACCGCGTGCTCGAAGTATTAGGACTCGTTGGCTTGGAACAGAAATTGCGGCGTTTTCCTGATGAATTATCCGGTGGTGAACAGCAGCGGGTGTCAGTAGCGCGTGCAATTGTCAACAAGCCTAAAGTGTTGATTGCTGACGAACCGACTGGGAACCTTGATCCGCAAACCTCCGATGAAATTGTTGATATTCTTGAACGTATCAATGCAAATGGAACAACGGTTATCATGGCAACCCATAACAAGGATATTGTGAATGAACGTCAACACCGGCTACTCGAAATTGCCGGGGGTCGCTTAGTGCGTGACGAAGAAGGAGGCACATACGGCAATGAAGAGTAAGGTCTTTTTCCGCCATGTTAAAGATTCCCTGCGCAGTTTGCGGCGTAACGGCTGGATGTCGGTTGCAGCGGTTAGTGCAGTCACCGTCACATTACTGTTGGTCGGTATTTTTATGGCCTTGATTTTCAACCTGCACCACATTTCACAACAAGTTGAAAATGATGTTCAGGTGCGGGTTTATATTGATAAAAAAACAACCACCAAACAACGTGATGACCTTAAAGACAAACTTAAAAAGCTGGATCACGTCAACAAGGTCACTTACCGCTCACGTCAACAAGAATTAGATACAATCATCGGGGGTTATGGTTCGCAGTGGCGGATGTTCTCCGGGGATCAAAACCCATTAAGCGACGTGTTCATGGTTAAGACGAATAGTCCTAAGGCCACCATCAGCGTGTCAAAAGAAGCACAGAAACTGGATCATGTGGTTGATGCAAGCTATGGCGGGCGAACGGCAAAGAAACTCTTTAATTCTGTGGATGTAGCCCAGAAATGGGGACTTGCTTTCACGATTCTGCTTCTGTTTGTTGCCGTGTTCCTGATTAATAACACGATTCGAATTACCATTTTGTCACGTTCCGACGAAATTCGGATTATGCGATTGGTGGGGGCAACCAATTCTTACATTCGGTGGCCTTTCTTGCTTGAAGGTGCCTGGACCGGTTTGTTTGGGGCGGTATTACCGATTATTATTGTGGATGTCGGTTATGCGATTGTCTATCGGAGCTTCACTTATGCAAACGGAGCCAGTGGTTATACGCTTTATGCCAATATGCCGTTCTTGTTCTGGCTTGACTTGATGTTAGCCGGGATCGGCATTGTCATCGGGGCGCTGGGATCAGTTATCTCCATGCGGCGTTTTCTTAAGTTTTAATTTCAAAATTGAACATTTGAGTTGCTGCTATCGACTCAATGTGAAAGGATTGCTCTTTTCCGGGCAGTCCTTTTTTGGTGGGTGGTTTTAATGAATGGCAGTACGATGTTTTGAATACGCAAGCTTATGTCGAAAATAACTCATACATGTTAATTGATGGGACAAAAATGGCCGTTTTTCGGCATTTTCTGGTTGATGAGCCCAAAACCTTGTAGGAAGCGGTCGTTAATTTCTGCTATACTGGTCACAGTGAATATTGGAGGGTTACCGATGGCAGTGATCATTGCCTTACTTATCAGCCCGATTGGTGCCGTATTCTGGCTTGCTTTAGGGTTGACGATTTTGTATGCGGTTAGCCGGACAAGCCGCGAACGCCATCAGTACTTGCGGGCGATTCATCCCCAACATAGCGAAATTGCCCCATTCTTTTGGGTCGGTATTTTGCTAGGCATCGTTATCTCGGCACTGATGTTGGTTGCGCGCTTACAAGTTAGTTTGCCCGCATTATTAGCATTAAGTGGCTCAACGCTGGTCGGGCTAATCTTTTCTGGCTGGCGGTTCAGTCCATGGTGGCTAGGATTAGCGGGCTTAGTTGAATTGCTGCGGCCGACAACGAGCCAAATGAGTGCTGATTTAGCCGTTTTAGTTGGTGTGCTGTGGTTAGCACAAGCTTTGATCGCGCGGTTAAATCGGGGCGCTCAAATTGAGTCCCCGGTTATTTTGCAGGATCGACGTCAACGTCAACAGGTTGCGTTTCGATTGCGACAGTTTTACTGGGTGCCTTTGTTCTTACCGGTGAGTGTTGATCAAGTTGCGGGATTGCCGCTCTTATCAATCGCAACGGATACTTTTGTTGCGGTTGGACTTCCACTGGTCTTAGGCGCGGCATTTACCACGCAGCGTGATCGTGTTCAACCGTATTTGCGCCGAAGTTGGCCATGGTTTGCAGTTGCCGGTGGCGGTTTGATCGTCTTTGGACTGGTGGGTCGGATCCTTACCATGCCTGCGATGACAATTGCCTTAGTACCTGTGTTGGTGAGTTTGATACTCGGTGCCGGCTTAGTTTGGCAAGCACATCAAGTACATTTAAACGTGACACAAACCAATCACGGGGTGGTTGTCATCGGGGTTGTCCCACAGACACCAGCCGCACAAATGGATTTGCAGCCGGGTGATCGGGTCTTGACCTGCAATCATATTGCCGTCAACAATGCCGCTGAACTTTATAACGCAATTCAAAAGGAACCCACTTATTGCCGCTTACGGCTTCAACAGGCAGATGGCGAGATACGGCTAGCCGAAACCGCAATTTTTGCCGGTGCACCCCATGAACTTGGTATGATTTTATTCCCGGAGGAGACAGCATGAAGAAGATCTTGATTGTTGATGATGAACCAGCCATCTTAACCTTGCTGCAATACAATTTAGAGGCTGAACACTATCAGGTTGAAACGGCAACGGATGGTCAGGAGGCTTTAGACAAAGTACGTAGCGAGCCGTTTGACTTTATTATTCTCGATCTCATGTTGCCGAGTTTGAGTGGACTGGATGTCACCCGTAAGATTCGTGAAGAAAAGATTCAAACGCCAATCATGATTCTGACGGCCAAAGACAACGAAACCGATAAGATCGTCGGACTTGAACTTGGTGCGGATGATTATGTGACCAAACCGTTTTCGCCGCGGGAAATTATTGCCCGAATTAAAGCCATCGAACGGCGTAGTCAAAGTCAACCACAAGCGCCACTTCCTGGTAATGCCAATCAAATTACGGTCGGTCAAATTACGATTGATCCTGAAAATTATAAAGCTAGCAAAGCCGGACACCGACTCCAATTGACCCCTAAGGAATTTGAACTATTGGTTTATTTTGCTCAACGAGTTGGCAAAACGCTATCACGCGATGCTTTGCTCAATGGGGTTTGGGGCTTCGATTACCCGGCGGAAACACGGATGGTCGATATTCAGGTCAGTCATTTGCGGGATAAAATCGAAACAGATCCTAAACATCCGGATTACTTAAAGACGGTGCGGGGATTCGGTTATCAAATGGAGGCGCCACATGAATAAACGGATTTTACGCCGTGTACTGGTTATTAGTCTGCTCTCGTTAGCAGGCTTTTTTGTACTCGTCACGACGGTCAATCAACAAATCGTACATCAGCAGGCACGCGATTTGAGGCGCGTAGCCAGAACCTATGCAGCCTCTGCTAAGGATGGCGTTGATCCGCAAGCGCTGGCAAAGTCCGAAGCCGCTTTTATTACGGTTGTTCCGGATAATCCCAAAACCACCCGACAAAAAGTGATGGCCGATGCCTTACGTGGCAATCATCGCGAACCATTTGTGACAACGGTTAATGTTCTTGGGCGAGCTGAACAGGCATATCTGTTTCGTCACCGGGGACACTGGGTTGCCGTTAGTCGCTATAAGTCCAGCGTTTGGACAACGGCGCCTGAGCAATTTTGGATTTTGACGCTGACATTTGCGGTCCTGATTGCTTTAATTCTGGCTTGGCTTTTTCGCTCGGAGCATCAGTATCAAGAAGCCATTCGGGTCATGAGCCACAACTTGGATCGGATTCGCCAGAAAAAAGAGCCCGAGCCTGTGATTCTGCCGCCACAGTCGCCGTTTACGCCTGTGGCACGGCGAATTAATGCCTTAGCTGCGGAACAAACCCATTTACGTGAGAAAGTCGCAGTACGGCAGTCCAGTTTTGATCGTCTGATTGATAATTTGCCACTAGGCGTCATGTTGATTGATACCAATAAGGATGTCATTTTGCATAATCATGCCATGTCCCAGCTTTTGGGCCATCAGATTCCGCAGCCGCGGCACAATTATCTGGACGATGTTAAGACTTATGCGTTGGCCCGGATGATTGAGCACACTTTTCGCCATGAAAAGACTCATCATCAGGAGTTGACCGTCCTGGCAACCCAAAAGTCGGTTGATGCCAGTGTCATTCCTTTAAACCAAGGAACTAGTCGTCTCCAGGTGTTGGTTATTTTGTACGATGTCACGTATTTGCGCCAAGTCGAGAAAATGCAGCTCGATTTTGTTGGCAATGTGAGTCATGAGCTAAAGACGCCGGTGACTGCTATTTCCGGGTTTGCCGAGACACTATTAAGCGGGGCTAAAAATGATCCGGCGACGCTAGATAAGTTTTTGAAGATTATTTTCGATGAAAGTAAGCGACTGACCCAGCTCATCAATGATATTCTAACGTTGAGCCGGCCCGAATCGAATCAAACGGTGCAGGCACAAGTACCACTTAAGAAGTTAGTCGACGATGCATTGCGTAATTTAGCTAAAGTGATTAAAGACAAGCAGATTCGGGTGGAGGTGGCAATTGCACCAGACTTACAGGTTGTGACCGATGAGCGCAAGTTAACTCAGATTGTGCGGAATCTTTTGAACAATGCCGTGTTTTATAATCGATTAGCCGGACATGTGACGATCACGGCCCAAGTAGTCGAAGGGCACTTGTCATTGGCGGTCGCTGATACCGGTATTGGGATTCCCGAGACAGAGCAGGCACGGATTTTTGAACGCTTCTATCGGGTTGATAAAGCGCGCAGTCGTCACAATGGCGGTACTGGTTTGGGTCTTGCAATCGTTAGTGAGCTGGTGAAAAGTATGGATGGTCAGGTTGCCGTTTCGAGTCAAGTCGGGGTTGGATCGACCTTTACCGTGACATTGCCGGTCAGCAAGCGCCAGCAGCAAGATTGATGAGATATTTACAGAACCTTTACATTCAACGACATGAACATTTACACGCAACTGTTAAGATGATTGGAGCTTGAAATGGAGGATTTCGTGTGAAAAAAATTGTGACCCTGTTTTCGATCGTATTTTTGGCGCTGTTAGCAAGTGCATGTGGCAGCAGTCATAGTTCGAAACAGTCGGGTGAATCAATCACCGCAGTTGGATCAAGTGCCTTGCAGCCTTTGGTTGAAGCGGCGGGCGAACAATATCAGACGGAACATCTCGGCGTGTTTATCAACGTCCAAGGTGGCGGGAGCGGTACCGGATTAAGCCAGATCCAGCAAGGGGCGGTTGATATCGGTAATTCGGATCTTTTTGCTGAAGAAAAACCGGGCATTAAAGCCAACGCCTTGGTGGACCATAAAGTGGCTGTTGTCGGGATTGCGCCGATTGTTAATCCCAAAGTCGGTGTGAAAAATGTGTCGATGACGCAGTTGCAACAGATCTTTCTGGGTCAGATCACCAACTGGAAACAGTTAGGTGGCAAGAATGTGCCGATTGTCCTTGTCAACCGCGCACAAGGTTCGGGGACCCGCGCGACTTTTGAAAAATGGGCGCTTGAAGGCAAGCAACCGATTGCCGCTCAGGAACAGGATTCCACCGGGATGGTGCGACAAATCGTTGGCAGTACGCCAGGGGCAATTTCTTACGTTGCCTTTTCTTACGTTGATAAAACCGTCCGCAGCTTGTCTGTAGACGGCGTTGCACCAACTGATAGTAACGTGGCAACGAATCGCTGGCATATCTGGTCGTACGAACATATGTATACAAAAGGTCGGCCAAGTGGTTTGACCAAACGATTTTTGACTTACATGATGTCACCGGCCATTCAGAAGAAACTGGTCCAAAAAATGGGCTACATTCCGATGACTAAAATGAAAGTGGTGCGTAATGCCAGTGGCCAGATTAGTCGTCCGTAAACGAGTCCAGCGTCTAAAAGCTTTTTCGGCTTACGAATTGATGAAGCAAGTCAGTGTGGGCAGTTAGGTTCAGGCAACCTAGCAGATCAATGAAGGCAGATGCGGCCAGGACGATGGCTAGTTGCGGTGAGGTTTTAGGAGGTTATGATGGATCCAATTCGAGAAGCGATGCTAAAAAAATCGCGCTCATCAAAGTTAGAGCGACGCGGCAAAACGATCAGTCTGATTTGTATCAGTCTGATTGTACTTGTAGTGGTGGCAATATTTTTCTTTGTCGCCTCAAAAGGATTAGCAACATTCTTTCAAAATAAGATTAATTTATGGTCGTTTTTGAGTAAGAGTGTGTGGAACCCATCAATTAAAGATGCCCATGGAAATCCGGAAGTTGGCGCTTTACCGATGATTGTCGGGTCTTTCGGCGTGACTTTTTTATCGGCAATCGTTGCAACGCCATTTGCAGTTGGCGCAGGCATTTTCATGACCGAGATTTCCCACAAGTGGGGGCAAAAAGTGCTACAGCCGGTTATTGAGCTGCTCGTCGGGATTCCATCTGTGGTTTATGGCTTCATCGGCTTGTCCGTCATTGTACCTTTCATTCGCCATATCTTTGGCGGTACTGGCTTTGGGATCTTAGCCGGGACTTTTGTTTTGTTTGTCATGATCCTGCCGACTGTAACATCCATGACCGTCGATGCGTTAAAAGCTGTCCCGCGCCATTATCGCGAGGCTTCGTTGGCGCTAGGTGCTACTCGGTGGCAGACGACTTATCGCGTGGTGCTGCGTGCGGCAATTCCCGGCATTTTGACCGGTATTGTTTTTGGGATGGCGCGCGCTTTTGGTGAAGCGTTGGCGGTTCAAATGGTCATTGGGAATGCGGCTTTGTTGCCAAAGAACCTTGTTTCGCCAGCTTCGACGTTGACTTCTGTTTTGACGAGCGGGATTGGTAATACAGTCATGGGTTCGCTGGAAAATAACGCTTTATGGTCTTTGGCATTGCTGCTGTTGCTGATGTCATTAGCCTTTAACCTGTTGATTCGTTGGATCGGGAAGAAAGGGGAGCTGAACAAATGAATCCAAAAGTTGTTGATAAAATTGCCACAACGGTTCTGTACATTGTTTCAGGGATTATCATTGTTATTTTGGCCAGTCTCCTCGGGTACATTCTTTTTAAAGGGGTACCGCATATTTCCTGGCATTTTCTCACGAGTCCAGCACAAAGCTTTGAAGCTGGAGGCGGCATTGGTATTCAATTGTTCAATTCGTTTTATCTTTTAGTCCTTGCGATGCTGATTTCAACACCGATTTCGTTAGGGGCAGGCATTTACCTCAGCGAGTATGCCAAAAAGAATTGGTTGACGGATGTTATTCGGACTTCGATTGAAATTCTAAGTTCCTTACCGTCTGTGGTTGTTGGACTGTTCGGTTTTCTGATTTTCGTTTTACAATTCAAATTCGGGTTCTCGATTTTATCCGGGGCCTTGGCATTGACCGTCTTCAACCTCCCGTTGCTGACGCGAAATGTTGAAGATTCATTACGCGGCGTTGGCTTTGAACAGCGTGAGGCCGGCTTAGCGCTTGGCCTATCGCGCTGGGAGACGGTTTTACATGTTGTCATCCCTGAGGCATTGCCGGGGATTATTACCGGGATGATTCTAGGTGCCGGACGGGTTTTTGGCGAGGCGGCGGCGCTAATTTACACTGCTGGTCAAAGTGCCCCGGCGCTGGATTTCACCAACTGGAATCCGGCTAACATTGCGAGTCCCTTAAATCCATTTCGACCGGCCGAAACGTTGGCGGTGCATATTTGGAAAATCAACTCTGAAGGCATTCAACCTGATGCCGTTGCTGTTTCTGCCGGAGCTAGTGCCGTACTTGTGATCGCCGTTTTGGTCTTCAACGTTGGCGCCCGCTATTTAGGCAATCGACTATTTAAAAAGATGACGGCGGCTTAAACGGGTTAGGCTTCTAGTATCAATGAGGCTTACCCGGTATGATAATCGCGATAATACGTGGAGGCAGAGGATGCAAGAACTGGAAAAGTATTCATTAGATGACACTTATATTCGACCATTTGATCGCGAAAAGCAGGAAATTGCGCTTGAAACGGAAGATCTGCATGTCTTTTATGGTGATAATGAAGCCATTCATGGCGTTTCGCTGCCGTTTGAACGCTATAAAATCACTGCATTGATCGGTTCAAGTGGCTCCGGGAAGTCGACATACTTGCGCTCACTCAATCGAATGAACGATAATATTGAAAGTGCGCGAGTCACCGGTAAAATCATGTACCGGAATATTGACATCAATAGTGATGCGGTCGATGTTTATGAGATGCGCAAACACATTGGAATGGTATTTCAACGGCCTAATCCATTTGCCAAGTCGATTTACGACAATATTGCTTTTGCACTGCGTCGGTTTGGTATCAAGGACAAAAAGAAACTGGACGAAATTGTTGAAACCAGTTTGAAACAGGCTGCCTTGTGGGATCAAGTTAAAGACGATCTTAATCAAAGCGGTATGTCGCTTTCCGGTGGCCAGGCACAACGGTTATGCATTGCACGGGCGATTGCCATGAAACCGGATATTTTACTTTTGGATGAGCCGGCCAGTGCCTTGGATCCGATTTCGACATCGGCAGTTGAAGATACCTTGTTGTCATTAAAAGATAAGTATACGATTATCATCGTGACGCATAACATGCAACAGGCGGCCCGGATTAGTGACTACACGGCGTTCTTTTATAGTGGAGCAGCGCTTGAGTATGATGAAACCCGTAAAATCTTCACGCGTCCCAAGATTAAAGCAACCAACGATTATGTTTCCGGACATTTCGGCTAGGAGGTTCCCATGGCTGAAGCACAAAAAATCATTACAAGTTCAGATGTTCATCTTTTTTATGGTAAGTTTGAAGCGCTAAAAGGGATTAATCTGGATTTTAACGAACATGAGATCACAGCTTTAATCGGACCTTCTGGCTGTGGTAAGTCTACGTATTTACGAACGTTGAATCGGATGAATGATCTGATTCCGGGAGTGACGATTACAGGAACCATCAGTTTACGCGGTCAGAATATCTATGCGCCTAGTGAAGATGTGGTTCAATTACGTAAGCAAGTGGGCATGGTCTTCCAACAACCCAATCCGTTTCCTTTCTCCATTTACGAAAACGTGATTTATGGATTGCGTTTGGCAGGGGTTAAAGATAAAAGCATTTTGGATGAAGCGGTGGAAACCAGTCTCAAGCAGGCCGCCATCTGGGATGAAGTGAAGGATCATCTGCATGACAGTGCATTATCGCTTTCAGGTGGCCAACAGCAGCGGGTTTGCATCGCGCGGGTATTGGCAGTCAAACCTGATGTTGTTTTGTTAGACGAGCCGACGAGTGCCTTGGATCCGATTTCCAGCACGCAAATCGAAAACATGTTACTCGAGTTGCGTGATCAATACACGATCATTCTGGTGACGCATAGCATGCATCAAGCATCCCGAATTTCCGATAAAACCGCCTTTTTCCTGACAGGCAACCTGATCGAATTCGCTGACACGAAACAAATGTTTTTAAATCCAAAAGAAAAGGAAACCGAAGACTATATCACTGGACGCTTCGGCTAGGAGGGGTAGTATGCGACGACTTTTTGTTGACGAATTGAACGATCTTCATGTACGTTTTTCGGAAATGGGAATGATGGTTAATGAGGCCATCTATAAGTCCGTGAAAGCCTTCATCAATCATGACAAGGCTTTAGCCCGCGAAGTGATCCACGAAGACAAACACATTAACGAGCGTGAAGTTGATTTGGAAAAACGCAGCTTCGAATTGATTGCCTTGCAGCAGCCGGTGACGACCGATCTTCGGGTGATTGTCACGGTGATGAAGGCAAGTTCCGATCTGGAGCGGATGGGGGATCATGCCGTTTCAATTGCTAAGTCTACTATTCGAGTTAAAGGTGAAACCCGGGTACCGCAAATCGAAGCTGATATTGCCGGGATGGCAGACGCGGTAAAAGAGATGGTTGAACAGGTGCTGGATGCCTATGTGAAGGAAGATTCAGCCCGTGCACGTAAAATTGCCTTGGAAGATCACGGTATCAATGACTTTTCATCGCGGATTTACAAAGAGTGTATCCGCCAGATGCAGGAAAACCCCGAAACCGTTGTCGGATCAATGGACTATATGCTGGTTTCGTCCTATCTTGAACGAATCGGCGACTATGTAACCAACATTTGTGAATGGATTGTCTACTTAAAGACCGGTAAGATTACCGAATTAAACTCAAACGCAATTGAAGACAAGTTCTAGATCCTGGAGACTTTTTTGAACGAGGCTGGGGCATCATTCATTGTTTCAAAATATAAGCGTACCATTTCTCGATTTTTTAAGAAATGGTACGCTTTTTGGCTTCTTCATATTAGTATAAATGAGCTTTAACGATTCCAGTGCCAAAGCGGAGCAATCGTAGGCTAGATGGGGCTCAGCCGTGGAACAACACAGCGACCGGTTTTTGTCGCGGGGCTGCTTCGCGTCAAGTAGACAAGTCAAATAATTAAAATTGCTATGCGATTTCTTTCACGGCATGATTCCGATATTCCAGCGGAGTCATGCCGTTTAGTGTTTCCTGACGTCGTTTATTGTTGTACCAATCAACGCAGCGCTGAATCAATTGCACCATCTCTAACTCTGACAGAGCATGTTCGAACCTGAAGAATTCTGTCTTCATGTGGCTCCAGAAGCTTTCCATTGGACTATTGTCACCTGGGGTGCCTGGTCGAGACATACTGTGGGTGATCCCCAGCCCGACCAATTTCATATTGTAGCCCCGTGACGTATAGGCAGAGCCTTGATCACTGTGCAGTATATCGGGTTTGAGTCTACCAGTATTCTTCAGTGCGGCCTCAACCGTATTGGTGACCAATAGAGTCGTTTCTGTTGGTGATACGCGCCAAGCCACGATACTGTGATCGAACAAGTCCTTAACGGCACTTAGACGCAGTCTATACTGCATTCGATCACCATAGGTCAACTCACTACAGTCTGTCACCCAAACCATGTTCGGACGCTCTGGAGAGAAGTCATGACCAGCATCGTTAGTCAGTAACTTATTGGCAAAGCAGTATTCTTTTTTCTCGGCTTTTCGATCCCGTTTAGCAACACGAATGGCGGCCACGATATGATTTTTATGCATGATGTTTCTGACCCGGGTCGCACCGACATGGAATCGTGTCTCGCGGTTGATATAAATTACTAATCGACGGACGCCAAAGATGTAGTGATTATCTTCTTCCAAAGACTTGATATACTGAGCAATTTCTTTGTTTTCCTGGGCGTGGACCGATGGCTTACGGTTGCGCCATTTATAGAAAGCAGCTCTTGAAATCTCTAAAAATTGACAGGCAAAGCTGATGCCATAAGGCTGCTTAGTATCGAGATTTATTTCTTTGGCGAGCGCCTCCACGGTACGATATTTTTCTTCTGTTGGGCATCCATCCTTTCGATTTCCTGGAGTTTTTTTAATATGGCGGCCTCCGTTGAGACGTATTTAAGCCGGGCCTTGAGTCGTTTGATCTCTAGGTCCTTCTTTTCCATTTCAGTCAGCTGTCCGTTGTCTTCCTTGTCTTTACCACGGCGATCAAGCAACGCGTCTGGTCCGCCCTGTACATATTTCTTGACCCACGAATAAACCTGACCATAAGAGACCTTGAAGCGTTTGGTGGCTTCAATGTAATTTTTATTGTTGGCAATCGTCCATTCGGCTATCTCAATGCGTTCAGCTTGGCTTGTGTCCCGACCGTCTTTCACGGGTGTACCCCTCCTGTTAGTGGTGGCTAAAGATTTACCACTAGTATACAGGGAAACCCATTGATAAATCACACCATGGTTAGGAATACCGTACTGTCGTGCAAGAGCAGGGGATGAAGCTTTTCTTTCGAGAAAAGCCTTAATCACTTCTAGCTTGAACTCTTCCGTGTAGCGCGTATGAGAATCTCTGGGCTTTAGGCCCGCTTCCCCCTCCGCTTCATATCTGTCAACCCATTGGGTGATCTGAGCATGGTCGATGCCATACTTCTTTTGGACTGCTCCAGCAGTCATCCCTCCTGCAACAAGACCAATGTAAAAGAGCTTCTCCTTCAATGTGTAACGTGAACCTTTTCGGCCCATAAGAAAACTCCTTCCAAGTAAACGGGTTTTAATTATTTACCTGTCTACCTTAGAAGGAGTATACCCCGCTGATGTTGTTAGGCGACTTGGAGACTGCCGGGGCTTGCAGGCTCCAAGCGCCGTCTCCGCTCTAGCTTCGCGTCGCCACCCCATCTGGCCGGAGATTGCGTAGTTTGGCACGGCCCGGAATTACTTGAGTTACTTTCTCAGTCATAGTATTCGGATTTTAGTGCGCATCACATCCTGAGATAGAATTATGCCTCAGTCCCTTGGCTTATTCATATGAGTACAAATGAGCCTTGACGATTGCGGCGTTTGGCGCGACACGGGACTATTTGACTTATTTTCTAGCGATGATATTCGAATTTGGTGAGTAGCGAATTCTGAAATGGAGTGATGTCACACCCTCGTTCATTCCACCTTTTTAGAAAGCAGTGAGGTGTCGAGATGATCACTAAGTTGCGCGTGTCCGCCTTACGACCTGTTTAAAAATCAACCTTTGGACCTATGCGCCTTGGCCAAATTCCGTGCATACTAATCATGTAATCAAATCCTGGAGGGATAACCCATGAATGAACGCGAAAGAATTTTAGACCTCGTTAAAAAAGGCGTCATTTCAAGCGAAGAGGCGCTGGTGCTTTTGGAAAACCTCGCAAAACAGCAAGGTACGCAAGCCGGCAGCCCGGCCGATGATACTGCTCCCGAAGCTCATTCGGAACAGACCGAAACCGATGATCAATCAACGCAGGAACAACAAGAAGCTAATAAAGATACGGATGCTGCATTGACAGAGCTTAACACCGAAATTGCCGAAGCCGCTGGTGCCTTGGATGCTGCGACGGCGCAAGTGACAAGCATCGGTAAGCAAATTGAAGCGAATAACGAACAAATTATTGTTTTAGACACAATGGAAGATCTCGAAGCACTTTCCCCGGAAAAATATCAAAAGCGCGGGGAATTGAAGCAAGAGAATCAGAAACTTAACGATCAGTTAGCCGAGCTAAAGGGACAGGTTGAAACCATGAAGGCCAACCTGGCAACGTTGCGGCGTCAAAAGCATGATCTTGAACGCCAAAAGATCAGTGACAAAATCTTCAACGATGACTGGCAAAAAGATGCTCGTGATGTCTTTTCGGAGTTTGGCAAGAATATCGGGGATGCCACGTCACAACTAGGCGGTTTCGTTAAGGACACTGTCAACAATGTCCTGGATAATGTTGACTGG
Organism: Lacticaseibacillus sp. 22; assembly: GCF_055413445.1. NCBI lineage: Bacteria > Bacillati > Bacillota > Bacilli > Lactobacillales > Lactobacillaceae > Lacticaseibacillus > Lacticaseibacillus sp. 22. The sequence goes on from NZ_JBVAYD010000008.1 coordinate 70,405, forward strand.
AAGAATGTTACTGTAACGGTTCCCGGGTTGGCGACTGAAAAATTTGAACATGTTTTCAAGTTTCCAGACAGTCAGGCGACGATTCTGGATGTCAAAGTGGCCAACGGTGATGTGAAGTTTAAGACTTGGGATCAGCCGGGAATTCAAGTCGAAGCAGCGATTAAGTTATACGGAAAGATGGATGCCGATTCACCGTTTGAAGCTTTTAAAGATCGTAGCCGCATTGATGTTACCGACGATCATTTTAGCTTCCAGGTGCCAAATAAGCGCGTCCAGGCTGATCTGGTCATTTCGTTGCCAAAGCGCACTTACGACCACGTGTCAGTTCGTTTGTTGAATGGCAGTGCGGATTTAACCGGTGTGAATGGTAAAGACTTTTATGTTAAGAGCACCAATGGGCAAATGAATTTTACCAATGTGGACGGTGTGATGATTGAAAGCGAAGGCGTCAATGGATCGATTAAGGTTCAAGGCAGCCATACCCATGACTTATTGTTGACGACTGTTAACGGTGATGTTTCAGTCGATGCCGATCCGGCAACAGCAGCATTAAAGACGGTCAATGGGACGGTTCGAGCCACTTATCACACGGACTTTACCAAAATTGAAGGGACTTCCATGAATGGCAATGTGAAAGTGGCGGTTCCGGCATCTATTGCACTGAAAGGTGAAGCCCGTACCCATTTTGGCAGCATTAAGAGCCGACTTAGCAACGTTGCGGAGCCAGCCAAAGGACTCAAGCGTTTTGAGTTAGACCGGCCCGGAACCGGCAACAGCGAGTTGAAACTCAATACAACAAGTGGCAACATTCAATTAAAAGATTCAAATGACTGAGGGGATCGCTTATGCCTTTTCTAATAATTCCAATTATGTTCTTCATCGTTGGCCTGGTACTGGTGGCCGTGTTTGCAATCGGTATTTTCTTGCTAAAACTGTTAATCGTTCCCGCCTTGTTAGTGGTGTTAGCGGTTTGGCTGTTCTCACGCCATGATCATGAGAAACGGCAAGGTCCGCGCCACCCTTATCGTGATCAGAGCACGTCTCGTCCGCGAAAAAACGCAACGCATGTGACCGAATCACGTGATGATGATTGGAGCGATTTCTAATCATGAACTTCATCAAACGCGCAGTTATAACGACAGCTGTCTTCCTGATTTATGCGCAGGTGTTTCCTGGTCAGTTGTTCGTTGCGAGCTTTGGTGTTGCCGTTGTCGGGGCACTCGTTTTAGGGGTTCTCAATGGCTTGTTGCGGCCGATTCTGGTCGTTTTGTCCATTCCGATTACGATTTTGACACTAGGGTTGTTTCTGATTGTGCTCAATGGGCTGATGTTAAGTATGATGACATGGTTCGTTCCCGGAATTGTTTTCAGCAGTTTCGGGTCAACGATGGTACTTGCCATCATCATATCCGTTTTGAATATGATCTTTGTCGGCAAGCATTAAGTCAGTTTAACGATAAAAGAGTACGTCACGAGATTAGCGTTATGTAAAAATAAATCGGTCTTAAAGATGTTTCCTGTCTTTAAGGTCGATTTTATTTTGTCTAAAAGATTGGGTAGTGGATAAGTGCGTGGAAAATGCCCATTTTCACCATTGACATATTAAACGCCATCGTTTCAGAATTAGGCGAATGTTTTGGGGCGAGCTGCTATGAGGGCTGGCGAGTTATGGTAAAATAAAGCAAATACGGCGAAAGAAAGGTGGACTTCATGGCAGACAGCGTGACAGTACGGCAACTTGTCAAAGCGACAAAGCTTGAGGTATACAGCGGCTCGGAATATCTTGATGCCCGGCAAGTCGTTTTGAGTGATATTTCGCGTCCCGGCCTTGAGTTAACGGGTTACTTTAATTATTATCCACATGAACGGATTCAACTTTTCGGGCGGACGGAGATTTCATTTGCTCGTAATATGTCTTCAGAAGAGCGTTTATTAATTCTGAAACGGATGGCAACAGAAGATACACCGGCTTTTCTGGTTTCGCGAGGATTGCAGCCACCGGCAGAAATGATCACGGCAGCCACTGCCGCACATATTCCGGTATTAGGATCACGGTTGCCGACCACCAGGCTGTCAAGCTTGATCACCGAATACTTAGACAGCCAACTAGCTGAACGTCGCAGCATGCATGGCGTCTTGGTTGATATTTACGGTCTGGGCGTGCTCATTACTGGCGATTCCGGGGTGGGAAAATCCGAAACAGCCTTGGAATTGGTTCAGCGTGGTCATCGGCTCATTGCTGATGATCGGGTGGATGTTTATCAGCAAGATGAACAAACGGTTGTCGGAGCTGCACCGCCGATTTTATCCCACTTGTTGGAGATTCGCGGATTGGGTATCATTGATGTCATGAATCTCTTTGGTGCCGGTGCGGTTCGTGAAGACACCACCATTTCGCTGATTGTGCACTTGGAGAATTGGACACCAGACAAAACCTTCGATCGCCTGGGCTCTGGCGAACAGACGCAAATGATCTTTGACGTGCCGGTTCCCAAAATTACGATTCCGGTCAAGGTTGGTCGTAACTTAGCCATTATCATCGAAGTGGCCGCGATGAATTTCCGCGCCAAATCGATGGGCTATGATGCCACTAAAACATTTGAAAAGAATTTAAATCATCTGATCGAACATAACGAAGCGAACGACCAGAAGAGTTCGGAGGAAAAATAACTTGTTATTAACACTCAATCCAATTGCTTTTCAGTTGGGTGGGCTGGAAGTTCACTGGTACGGGATTATTATCGCCAGTGCCGTTTTACTGGCGGTTTATCTGGCAATGAAGGAAGCACCAAAACGCGGTATTAAAGAAGATCATATTTTAAATCTGATTTTATGGGCGTTGCCATTTGCGTTAATCGGTGCACGCCTTTATTACGTTGCTTTTGAATGGTCTTATTACGCGGCTCATCCAAGTGAAATCATCGCAATTTGGCATGGCGGGATTGCCATATACGGCGCTTTGATTGCCAGTGTGATTGTTTTTGCGATTTATTGTCGCGTCAAATGGCTGCCGGTTTGGCTGGTGTTGGATATTGCGGCGCCAACCGTGATGTTAGCCCAGGCAATTGGCCGGTGGGGTAATTTCATGAATCAAGAAGCCCATGGTGCCATCACCAGTTTGGCTTACTTGCGTGGCTTGCACCTGCCAGAATTCATTATTCAACAAATGAATATCGGTGGTGCTTATCGCCAGCCAACCTTCTTATACGAAAGCATGTGGAATCTCGTTGGTTTTGCTTTAATTATGACGGTTCGCCATCACCAACACTGGTTTAAGCAAGGGGAAATCGTCTTGGGTTATGTCATGTGGTATAGTTTTGGACGGTTCTTTGTTGAAGGCATGCGGACGGATTCGTTATATGTCATACCAGGCTTGCGTGTTTCCCAGCTTTTGTCGATTGTTTTATTCGTGGTGGCGGCCGGGCTCATCTGGTATCGACGGCGGCGTGGCGATGTCGCGTGGTACTTAGACGGTAATCCACTGCAGGCGGTTGAATAGGAGTGATTTTGTGCCGACAAAAATAGCGGTTTTAGGAGCGGGCTCATGGGGAACCGTGTTAGCCAATTTGTTAACGGAAAATGGCCACGAAGTCGATTTATGGAGTCATAATCCTAAACAGGTTGCGACCATGCGAGAAACCCGCAAAAATGAACATTATTTAGGTGCAGAATTTACCTTACATGATGCGCTGCATGTCACGGCTGATTTAGGCCAAGCATTAGATCAAGCCAATGTGATTCTTTTCGTTGTGCCTACCAATGCGATTCGCAGTGTTGCCGAACAGATTAGACCCATTCTGCAGGCTCATCGTGGTCGTGGTGAACAGCCGATTATTGTTCATGCAGCCAAGGGATTGGAACGCGGCAGTGAGCTGCGGATTTCACAAGTCTTAGCTGATGTCCTTCCTAAAGAACTCATTCAAGGCATCGTGGTGATTTCGGGTCCAAGTCATGCCGAAGATGTAGCGACTCATGATATCACAACGCTGACAGCAGCATCGGCAGACTTATCACTGGCAAAAAAAGTCCAGCGGTTATTCATGAATGACTATTTTCGGTTGTACACCAATACTGACGTGATCGGAGTTGAAATCGGAGCCGCTTTAAAAAACGTTATCGCAATCGGGGCTGGCGCGTTGCATGGTCTCGGATATGGCGATAATACGAAAGCTGCTTTAATGACTCGCGGCCTGGCAGAGATCAGTCGGGTTGGGGTCAAGTTAGGCGCAGACCCGTTGACGTTCATCGGTTTATCCGGCGTCGGTGATTTGATCGTCACCTGTACATCGGTTCACAGTCGTAATTGGCGTGCCGGTAATGCCCTTGGCCAAGGTGAGAAACTTCCCGATGTGTTGAAAAATATGGGCATGGTGGTTGAAGGTGTTTCAACCACCAAAGTTGCCCACCACATGGCAAGTGAGTTGGGTGTCGATATGCCGATCACCGATGCGATTTATCAGGTTTTGTATGAAGACGCGCCGATTCGAACGGTGATTACCGATCTCATGAAGCGAACCGGCAAACCTGAATTTGATTTTGATAATGCCAGTTTACAAAAACCATAAAACCCTGTATATTAGAACATGTAGCTTACTATTTGTAAGCAATAAGGCAAAAGGAGAGACAGCCCATGGCAAAAAAATATGATGTAATCGTGATCGGTGCCGGACCAGGGGGCATGACAGCAGCACTTTATGCTTCCCGAGCCAACTTATCAGTGTTAATGCTTGATCGCGGCGTCTATGGCGGTCAGATGAACAATACCGCCGAAGTAGAAAACTATCCGGGTTACAAGTCTATCCTTGGGCCTGATCTTGGCCAGAAGATGTACGATGGTGCAACTCAATTTGGTGCCGAATATGCGTACGGCAACGTGATCAGTGTCCAAAATCACGGCGCTACCAAGTTGGTCAAAACCGATGAAGACGAGTTTGAAGCTAAAGCGATTGTCATTGCGACTGGCGCTGAACACAAAAAACTCGGTGTACCCGGCGAAGAAGCCTTCAGTGGCCGAGGGGTATCGTACTGCGCGGTCTGCGATGGTGCGTTCTTTAAGGATCGTGAACTTGCAGTCATTGGCGGCGGCGACTCGGCCATTGAAGAAGGACTTTATTTGACGCAGATGGCCAAAAAGGTCACCGTCATTCATCGTCGTGACCAATTACGGGCACAACAAATCATTCAAAAGCGAGCCTTTGCAAACGACAAGATGCATTTTGTCTGGAATGCCCAGGTTCAGGAAATCCAAGGCGACGATATGAAAGTTACCGGCGTCAAATATCGTGATAAAGAAACCGGTGAGGAACATGTTTTGCCAGTTGCCGGTGTCTTCATTTACGTCGGCATCATGCCAATGACCGAGCCATTCCAGGATCTGGGAATTCTGGACGATCATGGCTGGATTCCAACGGATGAACACATGCGAACCAAGGTGCCTGGCATCTTTGCGATCGGCGATGTTCGCGCCAAAGATTTACGGCAGATTACCACTGCTGTCGGAGAAGGCGGCACCGCTGGCCAAGGCGTCTTCAATTATATTCAGAGTTTGAATGATACCAGTGTTGAAGTAAAAGCCTAAGTTTTGACGAGTCTTTTAAGACCATTCACCAATTGAATTTGATCAAGGAACGGTTCTGGCAGACACGAAAATCTGTTAGGACCGTTTTTGCTTTTAAAAATACCACGCTATTGCGAATATGATGGCAAAAATCGTAAAAGAATTTTCTTATTTGAGCGCGTTTTCAACCCAGCGTTGGTCACTTATAGTATGATTGGACAGGGAAGGGTAGTACCCGAAATTATCAATTTAGACAGATAGGAGCTGATCACGTGAGTTATCGTGATACGTATCAACAATGGGTAGATGAACCAACGCTTGATCCAGAGCTAAAAGCTGACCTTAAGAAAATGGCAGACGATGAAACAACCAAAGAAGAAGCGTTTGCGGAACCAATGGCATTTGGGACTGCCGGCATGCGCGGTGTGCTTGGTGCCGGGATCGGCCGCATGAATATTTATACCGTCCGGCAGGCGACTGAAGGCTTGGCACGGTTTATGGATACCTTGACTGACGAAACTAAGGCTCGGGGTGTTGCTATTAGTTACGATTCTCGGTACATGAGTCAGGAATTTGCCTACCAAAGCGCAGGCGTTCTCGGCGCTCATGGCATTAAGAGTTACGTCTTTGATCAACTGCGGCCAACACCGGAGCTGAGTTTTGCTGTCCGTCACCTGAAGACATATGCCGGAATTATGATCACGGCTAGTCATAACCCGAAACAATACAATGGCTATAAGATTTATGGCCCTGATGGCGGTCAAATGCCACCGGAAGAGTCTGACAAGATTACCAAGTATGCCCGGTCGGCTGATGATCTTTTTGCCATCAAGGCCTTGAATGTTCATGAGTTGCGGGCTAAGGATTTGATGCAGCCAATTGGTGAAGATGTCGATGAAGCGTATTATGCTGAAGTCGCAACGGTTACGATTAATCATGATTTGATCAACAAGGTTGGCAAGAACATGTCGCTGGTTTATAGCCCGTTACATGGTACCGGTCGGATTCCGGCACAAATGGTCTTGCGTAATGCCGGATTTGAAAACTTCCGGTTGGTTGCGAAACAAAGTGTTGCTGATCCGGAATTTGCCACAACCCCATTCCCAAATCCTGAGTTTGCCCAAGTCTTTGATTTGCCAATTGAACTCGGCAAGAAAATTGGTGCCGATGTCCTGATTGCCACTGATCCCGATGCTGATCGGCTGGGAACTGCGGTTAAAGTTGGCGATCACTATCAGTTGTTGACCGGTAATCAAATTGCGTCTGTGCTATTGCATTATATTCTTGAAGCACGTAAACAAGCCGGAACCTTGCCAAAGAACGGTGCGGTCGTTAAGTCGATTGTTTCCACTGAGTTGGCAACGGCTATTGCCAAAGATTATGGCGTGGACATGATCAATGTGCTCACCGGCTTCAAGTTTATCGGTGATCAGATCAAACATTTCCAGGCGACTGGCGAACATGAATTCCTGTTTGGCTTTGAAGAAAGCTATGGCTACCTGATCAAACCGTTTGTGCGTGATAAGGATGCCATTCAGTCAACTGTTTTGCTAGCCGAAGTAGCTGCTTACTACCAGTCACAAGGAAAGACACTTTGGGATGGCGTTCAGGAACTGTACAAGAAGTATGGCTACTACGCTGAAAAGACCGTTGGCGTTGATTTTGAAGGCGTTGATGGGCCTAAGCAGATGGCTAATCTGATGACTAAATTCCGTGAAGAACAGCCAGATGATTTTGCTGGCGTTAAGATCGCGAAAGTTGAAGATTTCCTGAGCCAAGAAGCTAAGTCTGCAGATGGCACAGTTGAAAAGCTGACGATGCCATCCAGCAATGTGCTGAAGTATATTTTGGCTGATGGTACCTGGATTGCAATTCGGCCATCTGGTACAGAGCCGAAAGTGAAGTTCTACGTTGGCACCAAAGCCGATACGGATGCAAAGGCGCAAGAAAAGCTTGATGCCTTTGAGAAAGCTTTGGATGCTTTTCGTAAGGAAGCTTAGATGAACGATTCGCGTGGTCAGCGGTTGCTGTTGTGCTAGTGAATGCAATGTGATAATCGCGGATAAAAGTGTATTTTAACCGATCGATCCTAAAGGGAAGCCTTTGGGGTCTATTTTTGATTTGTCTTAAATGCAGTAGCCGTGACAATAAAGATAGCGCCAGGGCTAGAAGTATACGGGAAAGTGAGCGTTTCCGGTTTCCGTTGCTGATTTCTTTTTCTGGGGGGGTCGTTGTGGCTGGTCTAGCGCTTTGATCAATGTTCTTCGCATTCATTTTTGGGATATTGGCTGATACCCTGGAGTGGAAAATGTTTCAGGGCTCTAATTGGTTCTAACAGCGCCGGTTCACGCTCTCTTTTTGTGAATTTTCTTGCAATGGCTTCTTGATGGTGGTAGTCTTTTAACAATTTAAGTAAATTTCACGATCAGACACGACAACTATCAGGAGGTCATTTCGAAATGGGCATGCACCAATTTATCCAAGGACTGAGCAATCTGGAAACACTGCGGCGGGCACCGGGCTTTTTCAAGTATCAGGAGCATTCGGTGGCGGCTCACAGTTTCAAGGTGGCGGAGATCGCGCAGATGTTGGGCGATGTTGAGGAGTTAGCTGGAAACAAGGTTAATTGGCAGATGCTCTATGAGAAGTCACTCAATCATGATTATACCGAGCGCTTCATCGGTGATATTAAGACGCCAGTGAAATATGCAACCCCAACGTTACGGCAAATGTTGGCTGACGTTGAGGCTACCATGACGGAAAACTTCATCAAAAATGAAATTCCACGCGACTTTCAGGATCGTTATCGTCGGCGGTTATCTGAAGGCAAAGACGAAACGCTCGAAGGTCAGATCCTGAGCGTTGCGGATAAGATTGATTTACTGTATGAAGGTTTTGGGGAAATCGAAAAAGGCAATCCGGAGCAGGTTTTTCTCGATATCTATTCGGAAAGTTTAAGTACTATTTTGCAGTTCAAGAATCGTCCGAGTGTTCGCTACTTTCTTGATGAAGTATTACCGGATATGCTGGATGAGAAGTTCGCCAGTCGGGATCAACTGGCTAAATTGACTAAAGAAACCATGGCAGAACATGAGACTGGCAAGTAGCGAAAGTATGTTCGCTATGTTATAATATGCAGGATGAAAGTTGGGATGCGTTTCTTATCGGTTCCAACTTTTTTAATGAGAAGGTTTTAGTGTGGTTGTGAGCTTTGCGTTGGCCGGTTAGCGCTCGCCATAACGCGTTCACCGGGCCAGAAACCTGCACATAAGGACCTTGGTCGCAATGACCAAACACCGGTCATTACGCCCAAGGCCGCTTATGCTCCGGTTTCTAACCGGGCTGGCTCACGCTCACTTTTCTTTGGAGGTACATCGATGATTGAACGAATTGCTGATCGTAAATTTGATTTGGTTTCGCCTTATAAGCCAGCCGGGGACCAGCCCCAGGCGATTGCTAAGCTGACTAAGGGGTTTGAAGAAGGTAAAAAGGCGCAAATTCTGTTAGGTGCAACCGGGACCGGGAAGACGTTTACGATGAGCAATATCATCGCCAACTTGAACAAACCGACTTTGATTTTATCGCATAATAAAACGTTGGCTGGTCAGCTGTATGGTGAGTTTAAGGAGTTTTTCCCACATAACGCGGTTGAGTACTTCGTGTCTTATTACGATTATTACCAACCTGAAGCCTATGTGCCTAGCACGGACACTTATATTGAAAAAGACAGTGCCATTAATGATGAGATTGATAAATTGCGGCATAGCGCTACCAGTGCGTTGCTTGAGCGTAATGACGTGATTGTCGTTGCTTCGGTATCTTCTATCTTTGGTTTGGGTGATCCGCATGAATATAAGAACCATGTGTTATCGTTGCGGACTGGGATGACCATTGACCGAAATACGTTGTTGCGGCAATTAGTAGATATTCAGTTTGATCGTAACGATATTGATTTTCAACGCGGTCGTTTTCGGGTACGGGGAGATGTGGTGGAAATTTTCCCAGCCAGTCGTGATGATCACGCCATCCGCGTTGAATTTTTCGGTGATGAAATTGATCGGATTACCGAAGTCGATGCTTTGACGGGTGAAGTGATTGGTACGCGAGATCATGTTGCCATTTTCCCGGCCACTCATTTCATGACGAGCGATGAACAGATGGAACGCGCAATTAAGAGTATTTCTGCAGAACTCGAGGATCGCTTAAAAGTCTTGCGCGGTGAAAATAAGCTTCTAGAAGCCCAACGATTAGAGCAGCGTACTAATTATGATATTGAAATGATGCGCGAAATGGGCTTCACCAGTGGGATTGAAAATTACTCGCGCCACATGGATGGTCGGAAACCCGGAGAACCGCCGTATACGTTGCTCGACTTTTTCCCGAAAGACTTTACGATTATGGTTGATGAAAGTCACGTTACGATGCCACAGGTTAAAGGCATGTATAATGGCGATCGGGCCCGGAAACAGATGTTGATTAATTATGGGTTCCGTCTGCCAAGTGCCTTGGACAATCGACCTTTGAAGATTGATGAGTTTGAAAAACATGTCAAACGGATTCTTTATGTGAGCGCAACGCCAGGACCTTATGAACTGAGTCGCGTTCCTAAAGAAGATATTGCTGAACAGATTATTCGGCCGACCGGGTTGTTGGATCCTAAAATCGAAGTGCGTCCGGTGATGGGCCAGATTGATGATCTGGTTGGCGAGATCAACAAGCGGATTGATGCGCATGAACGAGTCTTCATCACAACGTTAACCAAGAAAATGGCGGAAGATTTAACCGACTATCTTAAGGATATGGGAATTAAAGTCCGTTATTTGCATAGTGACATTAAGACGCTTGAACGAACCCAGATTATTCGTGATTTGCGGCTAGGTAAGTTTGATGTATTGATCGGGATTAACCTTTTGCGTGAAGGGATTGATGTACCGGAAGTATCATTAATTGCGATTCTGGATGCCGATAAGGAAGGCTTCTTGCGGGCAGAGCGTTCGCTGATTCAGACGATTGGCCGGGCATCGCGTAATGAACATGGTAAAGTCATTATGTACGCTGACAAGGTCACGGATTCGATGAAAGCCGCGATTGATGAAACTCGGCGGCGACGGGCAATTCAAGAGAAGTTTAACGAAGAGCATCACATCCAACCCAAGACGATTATTAAACCGATCCGGGCGGCTATTTCAACCTATGAGCAATCGGATGACGAAAAAGCCGATGCCAAGAAGACTTTTGCAGAAGTTGATTACGAAGATATGAGTAAAGCAGATAAGAAAGAACTGGTTGCCAACCTCCGTTCACAGATGCAGGCGGCGGCCAAAAAGTTGGACTTTGAGCAGGCAGCTTCTTTGCGCGATACGATTTTGGAATTGCAAGCGGATATGTCTTGAGAATGAGGTGGACAGGACTTGCATGATGGCACCAACTCAGCCATGATTGCTATGAGCAGATCCGGCGATCATGGCTGTTTTCTTGCTTTCGAATTAGGCATAAGTGCTGAGGCATTTCTAGTTTGTATCCGCCAGTGCTACCAGTTGTCGGCATGTTTTAATTGAGGAGATCTTTTGTGAATGGCAAATGATAAAATTGTAATCCACGGGGCTCGGGCCCATAACTTAAAGAATATTGATGTGACGATTCCGCGCAATAAGCTTGTGGTCATGACGGGCCTTTCAGGTTCCGGTAAGTCGAGTCTGGCGTTTGATACGTTATATGCAGAAGGCCAGCGCCGTTATGTCGAAAGCTTATCTGCTTATGCACGCCAGTTTCTTGGTCAAATGGAGAAACCGGATGTTGATTCGATTGATGGTCTCAGTCCGGCAATTTCGATTGATCAAAAGACGACTTCCAAGAATCCACGCTCGACAGTTGGAACGGTCACTGAAATCAATGACTACTTGCGACTGTTGTGGGCGCGGGTCGGTCATCCGATTTGTCCTAACGATGGGACGCCGATTACCAGTCAAAGTGTTGAACAAATGGTGGACCGCGTCTTGGCTTTGCCGGAAAAGAGCCGCATTCAGATTCTGTCACCGATTGTGCGGCGGAAAAAAGGCAGCCATAAGAAAGTCTTTGCCAAAATTATGCGTGAAGGGTATGTCCGGATGCGCGTTGACGGTGAAGTCATGGATGCCACAGCGGACTATGAACTAGACAAAAACAAAGCCCATGATATTGATATCGTGATTGATCGGATTGTGGTGAAGCCAGAAGCCCGCAGTCGGTTATTTGACTCTTTTGAAGCGGCGTTGCGGCTTTCGGAAGGATACGCTAATGTTGACGTCATTGGTGGCGATACACTGCGTTTTTCGGAACATTTTGCCTGCCCGATTTGCGGGTTTACGATTGGTGAAATGGAGCCGCGGTTATTTTCGTTTAATGCGCCATTTGGAGCGTGCCCGGAATGTGACGGGCTGGGTGTGAAGTTGACTGTTGACATGGATCTGGTTGTACCGGATCCAAGTATGACTTTAGCTCAAGGTGCCATTGCCCCATGGAATCCGATTAGTTCGCAATATTACCCGGAACTGTTGGCACAAGCGGCAACTGCCTTTAAGGTGCGAATGGATGTACCGTTTAAAAAACTAACCAAGCGCGAACGGAATGTTGTTCTCAATGGCAGCGATGGCAAGCCATTCCACTTTCATTATGAAAATGACTTCGGCGGTGTTCGTGATGTTGATGTACCGTTTGAAGGCGTTTTGACCAACATTTCCCGGCGTTATGCCGAGACAAATAGTGACTTCACCCGGCAACAGATGCGCAGTTATATGACGGCCTTGCCTTGTCCGGTTTGTCATGGGAAACGGCTCAATCGACAGGCACTCGCGGTCAAGATCTCTGGACGTGACATCGCTGAAGTATCTGACTTGGCCATTAAGGATGCGCTGCCGTTTTTCAAGCAAATACATTTGAGCGAAGCCGAGACCGTGATTGCTCAGCCAATTGTCAAAGAAGTGGTGGATCGGTTAACTTTTCTTGTCAACGTGGGCCTCGGCTATTTGACCTTAAGTCGAAGCGCGGGGACGCTGTCAGGCGGTGAAGCGCAACGAATTCGATTGGCCACACAAATCGGTTCTAATCTAAGTGGTGTGATGTATGTGCTTGACGAGCCATCTATTGGGTTGCATCAGCGCGACAACGACCGTTTAATTGCCTCGCTGAAAAAAATGCGTGATTTAGGCAACACGCTAATCGTTGTGGAGCACGATGAAGACACGATGCGTGCAGCCGATTATCTAATTGATGTAGGTCCTGGCGCTGGTGAGCATGGTGGCCGAATCATGGCATCAGGAACCCCCAAGCAAGTCGCCCGCGTGCGTAAATCAATTACCGGCCAATATTTATCGGGTCGCAAGTTTATCCCGGTACCCTTAAAACGACGGCCGGGCAATGGCAAAGTGATTCGGCTGGAAGGTGCGTCTGATCACAACTTGAAGCATATCAATGTCGATTTTCCTTTAGGTAAGTTCATTGTTGTTTCCGGCGTCTCCGGATCAGGTAAATCGACGCTGGTTAATTCGATTTTGCGGCGGGCACTGGCGCAAAAGTTAAACCACAATTCCGAAAAACCCGGGCCATATGATAAGATTCTCGGCTATAAAAATATCGAGAAACTCATCAACATTGACCAGAGTCCGATTGGGCGTACACCGCGGAGTAATCCGGCAACGTATACCAGTGTTTTTGATGACATTCGCGGTTTGTTTGCGGAAACCAATGAAGCCAAGTTGCGGGGTTATAAAAAGGGACGGTTCAGCTTCAATATTAAAGGCGGACGCTGCGAGAATTGTAAAGGCGACGGCATCATCAAGATTGAAATGAACTTCCTGCCTGATGTTTATGTTCCGTGTGAAGTCTGTCATGGCAAACGATATAATTCCGAAACCCTGGAAGTCACTTACAAGGGCAAGAATATTGCTGAAGTTCTGGATATGACCGTTGAAGAAGCAACCGCATTCTTTAAAAACATTCCTAAGATTCGCCGTAAGTTACAGACGATTGTCGACGTCGGATTGGGTTATGTGAAGCTTGGTCAGAGCGCCACCACTTTATCCGGCGGGGAAGCACAGCGGATGAAGTTGGCAAGTGAATTGCAAAAACTATCAACGGGTAAAAATTTCTACATTCTCGATGAACCAACAACGGGGTTGCACACCGATGATATTAAGCGGTTGTTGGAGATCCTCGAACGGCTGGTGGATGAAGGTAACACAGTCTTGGTGATCGAGCATAATCTGGATGTCGTTAAAACGGCTGATTGGGTCATTGACCTAGGACCGGAAGGCGGAGATGGCGGTGGTCAAGTGATTGCTACCGGTACACCTGAAGAAGTTGCCGAGGTGGCTGACAGTTACACCGGCCAGTACCTTAAACCGGTTTTAATTCGTGATACCAAACGGACAAAAGAAGCCGCGGCCGGTTCGTCTAAGCAGGCAAAAGCGGCTAAAACATCGACGAAATAGCATCATAAATAGTCGCGTGAAAAGCGCGACTATTTATGTACATAACAAACGTTTGGCTTTCTTTGAGTTTGACGAAAAATTATCCACCGCGACTTCAAGCCGGAACTTTGGGGTGGAAGTCAGTAAACAGCCACCTTAGACACTTTTTAAATTGCTTTTTGAAATGGTATGATTGAAACGATTAAGAAAGTAGGGAATTAAATGTTAAATCGAAAGAGTTTTGGTTTTGACTGGGGACAGTTTATCACTGGTATTTTATTCCTGATCGCTGCTTTTGTGGTTTTACGCTATCCGTTAGCCACTTTAAAAACCGTTACCTTTATTTTTGCGGTCGTGGCGATTATTCGTGGCATTGCGATTCTTGCCGGTTATTCCACCTTGCGCCAGTTTACAGGTAAGTTAGCGTGGATTTCCTTACTGATGGGGATTTTTGATCTCGTTATCGGGTTGGTTTTCCTGTTAAATGCCGGCTTTGGAATGGTAACGATTACCATGATGTTTGCAATTTGGTTCTTGGTTGATTCTGTCGGGTCATTATTTAACGTCGGCCATCTGCGCATTGCCGGTACCGGCTGGTTCATTTTATATTTGATCTTGGACATTCTGGCAGTGATTGTTTCACTGATGTTATTCATGCAGCCGGTTGTTGCAGCAGTCACCTTAGTCACACTGTTGGCAATGTTCTTCGTCTTATTCGGAATCGAATGTATCGTGATTGCGTTCGCCCGGCGGAATATTTAATGTTTCATTAGAACCTGATGACGTGGTGATCAAACCGTGGCATTGGGTTTTTTAGTAAGCGTGAGCCAGCCCGGTTAGAAACCGGAGTGTAAGCGGCCTTGGACGTGATGGTCGGGCTTTGACCATTGCGTCCAAGGTCCTTACACGTAGGTTTCTGGGCTGGCGAACGCGTTATGGGCGTAAGCTAGAATATAAGCGGCCTCAGGCGTGATGGCCAGTCTTTGGCCATTGCGCCTGAGGTCCTTACACGCAGATCCCTGCGCCGGGGAGCGCGTTATGGGCGTAAGCTAGAATATAAGTGGCCTCAAGTGTGATGGCCGGTCTTTGACCATTGCGCCCAAGGTCCTTACACGCAGACTTCTGCGCCGGGGAGCGCGTTATGGAGCGTGAAAGCCACCGACTCACGGATCGCACCGCTGCAAGAGAAAAGTATGAAGCAGTATGAATGACACGCCCGGAATGTTATACTGTATAGAATATGATCACAAAGGAGCCGTTTATGACTGAAAGTTTGGATCTTGTTATTATTACCGGAATGTCTGGCGCAGGTAAGACTGTCGCCATGCAAGCATTTGAGGATTTGGGGTACTTTTGCGTTGATAATATGCCACCTGCACTATTGCCTAAGTTTTGGGAATTGGTGAAAGAATCTGGCAAGATCTCAAAAGTTGCACTTGTCGTGGATCTGCGCAGTCGGGCTTTTTACGATCAAATCATCGATATGCTGGCAAATTTAGATAACAATGCATATGTTCATTCCCGAATTTTATTTTTGGATGCTACCGATGAAGAATTGGTATCCCGTTATAAAGAAACCCGCCGTTCCCATCCCCTGGCAATGGAAGGCCGGTTGATGGATGGCATTAAAAAGGAACGGGTGTTATTAACCGAGCTGCGTAATCGTGCGCAAGTGGTCATTGATACGACCACTTTAAGCCCGCGACAGTTACGCGAAAAAATCTTCCTGAACTTCAAAGAAAATAATAGCCAACCGGCGTTTCATATTGAAGTCATGTCCTTTGGTTTTAAGTACGGCTTACCGATTGATGCCGATATTGTGATGGATGTCCGGTTCTTGCCTAATCCGTTTTATATCAAGGCCTATCGCCCGAAAACCGGCTTGGATCCGGACGTTTATGATTATGTGATGGACAACGAAGACGCGGAAAGTTTTTACAATAAGTTTTACGCTTTGTTGGCCGAAATCATGCCTAAGTATAAGGCTGAAGGGAAAACCAGCGTGACCATTGCTATTGGCTGCACCGGGGGACAACATCGCAGCGTAGCGTTTGCAGAACGTATTGGCAAAGCCTTTTCCGATGCTTATGCGGTTGACATCACACATCGGGACATTAAGAAGCATAAGGAGACGGTGAATCGTTCATGAGTCGTGAAACTAAATTTATTCGGGTTATTCGCGGTCGGCGTCCTAAAGTTGTCGTGATTGGCGGAGGAACTGGCTTACCGGTGATTTTGCATAGTTTACATGAGCAAGATGCCGATGTGACAGCGATTGTGACGGTTGCCGATGATGGCGGTTCGTCAGGGAAGATTCGCAATTATATTAATGTGGTGCCGCCTGGTGATATTCGCAACGTTTTGGTTGCCTTATCGGAATTGCCGAGTTTGTATCTGGACATTTTTCAATATCGCTTTAATACGACTGATGCTTTTTTTGCCGGTCATGCGATTGGAAATTTGATTATTGCGGCTTTGTCAGAGATGAAAGGCGGCATTTTTCCGGCTGTGCAGCAGTTAAGCGAGATGATGCAGGTTGATGGGCATGTCTATCCCGCCAGCAATACGCCGCTGACCTTGAATGCCGAGTTTACTGACGGTACAAGGTTGTCCGGCGAGGCGGAAATAACCGCAGCCGGGAAGAACATTAAGCATATTTCCGTGTCCGAGACTGATCCGGCTAATGGTGAACCCAAAGCCGTCCAAGAAGTGATTGATGCGATCATGGATGCGGATGTGGTCGTGCTGGGACCAGGCAGTCTGTTTACCAGTATCTTGCCCAACTTGATGATTGGTAACCTTGGGGATGCGGTGAAAAAGACCAAGGCAGAAGTGATCTACATTGTTAATATCATGACGCAAAAAGGCGAAACCCAAAACTTTACCGATGCCGATCATGTTCGCGTCTTAAACGAGCAAATGGGGGAGAATTTTGTTGATACGGTGTTGGTCAATATTGAGCCGGTACCGGATAATTATTTGGATCACCAAAAATATAACGAAATTTTGACGCCGGTGAAGCATAATTATCAGGGACTACGGGATATGGGCTGTCGCGTCATTTCAGAAGATTTTTTGAAACTGCGCGATCGTGGCGTTTTCCATGATGGTGATAAGGTGGCCAAGGAGATTTTGAACTTAGCCTTTCAAGTAAGTGCCAAAACGCGGAGGTGAGCGCATGGCAAGCTTTGCCAGTATTGTGAAAAAAGAACTGACGCAACTGGAAGTTCATCCTGAGCATGCTAAGGCGGAGCTGTCGGCATTGATTCGAATGAACGGCAGTCTAACGTTGATGGCACATCGGTTTGTGTTGAACATTCAAACGGAGAATCCCGCCATTGCGCGGCGTATTTATAGTCTGATTCGCCAAGTGTACCATCACGAAGCCAACTTGGTCGTTCATCGAAAAATGAAGCTTAAGAAGAATTACCAATATATTGTTCGATTGACAGAAGGCGTCAATGATATTCTGTCTGACCTGGCTATTTTGGATTCAACCACGATGGCCATTTCAACGACTGTGCCAGCCAGCGTTTTAAAGGAACCACAACGCATGCGCTCGTATTTGCGCGGCGCCTTTTTGGCAAGTGGCTCGGTGAATAACCCGGAAACATCGCGCTATCATCTGGAAATCTATTCATTATATGCCGATCACAACGCAGGTATTTTAAAAATGATGAATCATTTTCATCTGAATGCGCGGACCGTTGAACGTCGCAGCGGCTATATCGTTTATCTAAAAGAAGCGGAAAAGATTGCCGATTTTTTGCAGGTCATTGGCGCTACCAATGCGATGCTTAAATTTGAAGATATTCGCATCGTGCGCGATATGCGGAATTCCGTTAATCGGCTGGTGAATTGCGAAACGGCTAATATGAACAAAACCATTGATGCTGCTCAAAAACAGATCGAGAACATTAATTATCTTAAAGATCATGTCGGTTTAGATAATTTGCCAACTAAATTACGCGAAATTGCAGTGTTGCGGTTGGCGCATCCGGATGTGTCCTTACAAGAATTAGGGGCAATGGTTCCTGGAGGTACGATTTCGAAGTCGGGGGTCAATCATCGGTTGCGCAAGTTGAACCAAATTGCTGAGGGATATCAACAACCAGAAGATGCTTAAGCCGAATCGATCATATAAAACCGTTAATGCCCGATTGACCGGTAAAATAATACCTTTGTTTCCTCAAGATAATCGTGTACAATGTAACCGACACCAAGCGTTATGGTGTGTGTTTTTGTAGGCAAAATATGTGCCGGTTTAGTTTAAATTCACGGACATAACGCCACACATTTTGTCAAAGCAACTTTACTCACGCATGGCAGCGATTGCCGATTATTTTCGACGATATCCGGAATGTTGGATGCGACAAAGTTTGATAGTTTTTGCTTCAATTTTTAGGAGGAAACATCATGGTCAAACCGATTACATTAGATGAACAACTGTGTTTTGCAATTTACAAGGCACAAAAACAATATAACCATTTTTACGCGCAGGCATTGGCACCGTTTAAGCTGACTTATCCGCAATATATCACCCTGTTGTCTTTATATGAACACGGTACGATGTCGGTTAAACAAGTCGGACAAACGCTTGAACTGGACAGTGGTACCTTAACGCCATTGATGAAACGGCTGGAGAAAGACGGTTGGATCAATCGCAAACGCTCAACTGAAGACGAGCGCCGAGTTGATGTGAGCCTGACGAAAAAGGCTTTGGATGCCCGCGATCAGATTTTTGAACATGTTGGCTCGTGCATGAAACTAATGAATCTGCCGCAGTCCGAATATGATCATATTAAATCCGAAGTAGCGCGGGTGGACGAACATTTGAGTGCTATCGCTGATAATGCCTATCCCGAAGCATAAATCTTCCCAATAAGGTCAAAGATTGTGATGAAAATCTTTGACCTTATTTGACTTTAGCAGTATACTTAGCACTGTACTTTAAAGAGTGCTAAAAAACGATTTTTTCAGGAGGTTAGGACATGCTAGTACCTACCGTCGTTGAACAAACTAGTCGTGGCGAACGCGCTTACGACATTTACTCACGTCTATTAAAAGACCGGATTATCATGTTGTCCGGTGAAGTGAACGATCAAATGGCCAACTCTGTCATTGCACAGCTGCTTTTTCTGGATGCTCAGGATTCTGAAAAGGATATCTACCTATACATCAATAGTCCTGGTGGCGTGATCACCAGCGGTCTGGCAATGCTAGATACGATGAACTTCATCAAGTCCGATGTGCAGACCATTGCAATTGGGATGGCGGCATCCATGGCCTCCGTCTTATTGGCTGGTGGCACTAAAGGCAAGCGGTTTGCATTACCGAACTCGACCATTCTGATTCATCAGCCTTCAGGTGGTGCGCAAGGTCAGCAAACCGAAATTGAAATTGCGGCCGAAGAAATTTTGAAGACTCGCAAGAAGATGAACCAGATTTTGGCCGATGCAACTGGTCAAACGGTTGAGCAAATCAAGAAGGACACCGAACGTGATCACTATATGAGCGCGCAGGAAGCCAAAGATTATGGCTTGATTGATGATATTTTGGTCAATAAGAACAACCAAAAGTAAGTTTAAAGCGTTTAAACCCACCGACCTTCATTAGGCGGTGGGTTTTTGTTTGGCATAAAAGCGTTTGTAGGTTTGACAGCAGGGGCCTTTTTGGACGTTGAGCACGTACATTAACGGTGTAAGATTGAGATGTCGGGTTTCTATGTATAATTGTGACATGTTCAGAATTGCTTTCAGGCCAACTCCTTTGTTTATAGGCAGCAACCTATGTAAAGGTATGAATGCTAATGGCCTAAGTCTTGGCATCGCCTCCAAAGTCGTTCATTCCAAAAAAGACTTGCAAAGTTCTGATTGATTGAGTAATATAATTAAGTACTTGCGCGGTTAGTGTAATGGATCGCACGTGAGATTCCGGTTCTCGAAATCCGGGTTCGACTCCCGGGCTGCGCAGAAACCCAGTCAAATGGGAAAAGCTAGGAACAGTAAAAGCCCGCTACGGTGGGCTTTTTGTTTGCCGGAAAAGTAGGGAAAACGAATTTATGTGCAATTTTATGTGCAATGGACCTAAAAAAGCGTCTAAAAAATTGGTTATTGCACATGATTGCACACACATAGCTGAATCGACTATGGTACAAGCAATACGGCGGACACAGTGATTTAAAAACCTAATTGGTAGCGTATGGGTTGCGGCTGACTCAATAATTTGAGCTGGAATTAAACATGGAGTGGGAAGACTGGAAGACTCCTTAATTTAGTGAAATATCTGGTGGCACCCGTTATGCGATTACAAACAGGCTTAGCGGGCTTTGTCAGTAACAAGATAGTTCTTCATGAAAGCCGACCAACAAATACTTAATTTACAAGTGAAAATTGCTCAAAACAGAACATGTCTCGGTGAAAGAAGCGCGTGTTAGGTATATTCGGGAGCCTGAAACAGTCACACAGAAACTGCATGAAAATTTCATTAGAACCCACCCGAAACCTGCGTTATCAAAAGGCCGATTCAGGGTCATCGGGAAAGCTAAAAACCGAACACTTGAAGAATTTTCGAATTAGATGTTCAAACTTAGCGGGTTTTGTGATTACTTTAAGTCGATTTAGGCATCAGACTTGCGATAAAGCGGAACCCCTGCTACAATTGGTTCTGTTGGTAAGGGAAAACAGCAAATGTTGGATTCCTAATTTTTTTCAGCTTGCTGGGTCGGAAAACGACTCGGAGGGACGTGGAATGACCCATTAAAGAAGGACGTGCCTTATGCATACTGAACTTGCGTGGCTCAAAGCGATCGCGCCTGATCTGATGGGCGTTGTCACTAAACGCTATCAGGTCCTTCAATTTATTAACTGGATGGCACCAGTTGGTCGACGAACTTTAGCCGAACAGATGAAGATTTCGGAACGTGCTTTGCGTACGGAAACGGATTTTTTACGCGGACAAGGGCTTTTGGAAAGCTCTAAGTCCGGGATGGTGTTAACAGCTAAGGGGTTGGAAACTTTTCATGGTCTCGATCATCTGATGAACCAACTACTGGGCATCAAGGATGATGAAAAACGACTCGCAACTCATTTGGAGATTGACCATTGTCTGGTCGTTTCCGGAGATGCGGATCAAAGCAGCCGAGTTTTAGACGAACTTGGTAAAACGCTGAATTCAACCTTACAATTGCTGTTGCCGCCCGGTCACCTGACAATTGCGGTGATGGGCGGTACAACGATGGCTCATTTGGCTTCGCAGTTGACGTTTCAATTATCTGCCGGCCGTGAACTATCATTTGTTCCCGCACGTGGCGGTCTCGGTGAGGCTGTCACGATTCAAGCCAACTCGATTGCGGCTGCAATGGCAGAAGCAACCGATAGCAAATACCGAGCGTTATATGTTCCTGAAAACCTCAGCTCGGAATCCTACGAGTCATTGATTAAAGAGCCATCGGTAAAAGAGGTTTTAACACTTATCGATAAAGCCCAAGTCGTGATTCATAGCGTAGGTGATGCACTTGTTATGGCGAAACGCCGTGGCATGTCACCTGATACGATCCGCATGTTGAAAGCCAAACATGCCGTTGCCGAAGCATTTGGTGTTTTCTATGATGCAGAGGGCAAGGTCGTTTACAAGATACCGCAAATCGGATTACAACTTGCGGATCTTGATCATATTCCGTATGTCTTCGCAGTTGCGGCTGGTAAAAGTAAAGCCAAGGCAATTGCGGCGTACATGCAACATGCACCGAGTCGGACGTGGCTGTTAACAGATGTCGGTGCCACAAACTCGATTTTAACTGGGGCAACCCGTTAGAATAAAACCTTATTTCCTAAAGGAGGAAATTTTAGCATGACTGTTAAGATTGGTATTAATGGTTTTGGCCGTATCGGTCGTTTGGCATTCCGTCGTATTTACGAATTGGGTGCAAAGAGCAATGACATCCAGGTTGTTGCGATCAACGATTTGACCAGCCCAACCATGCTGGCTCACTTGCTGAAGTATGATTCAACCCACGGTACTTTCCCTGGTGAAGTTAGTGCAACCGATAACGGTATTGTCGTTGACGGTAAAGAATACCGTGTCTACGCAGAACCGCAAGCCCAGAACATTCCTTGGGTTAAGAACGACGGCGTTGACTACGTTCTTGAATGCACAGGCTTCTATACTTCTGCTGAAAAGTCACAAGCTCACTTGGATGCAGGCGCAAAGCGTGTTCTGATTTCTGCCCCAGCTGGCAAGATTAAGACTATCGTTTATAACGTTAATGATGACACCTTGAATGCAGACGACAAGATCGTTTCTGCAGGTTCTTGCACGACCAACTGCTTGGCACCAATGGCTTACTTCCTGAACCAGGAATTCGGCATTGAAGTTGGTACCATGACCACCGTTCATGCCTACACCTCAACTCAGATGTTGCTTGACGGCCCAGTTCGTGGCGGCAACCTGCGTGCTGCACGTTCAGCAGCTGCTAACACGATTCCTCACAGCACTGGTGCTGCTAAGGCTATCGGTTTGGTTATCCCAGAATTGAACGGCAAGTTACAGGGTCATGCACAGCGTGTTTCTGTTGTTGACGGTTCCTTGACCGAATTGGTTTCCATCTTGAAGACCAAGAACGTTACGGCTGACCAAGTCAACGAAGCTATCAAGAAGCACACCGAAAACAACCCTAGCTTTGGCTGGAACGAAGACGAAATCGTATCTTCCGATGTTATCGGTACGACATACGGTTCAATCTTCGATCCTACTCAGACCGAAGTTACAACTGCCGGTGACTATCAATTAGTTAAGACGGTTGCTTGGTACGATAACGAATATGGCTTTACTTGCCAGATGATCCGTACCTTGCTGAAATTTGCTACTCTCTAATCCGGAGTAACGCTTTTCTAACCGCAACATCCGAAGCGGAGGGAGCTTTACTCCCTCCGCTTTTTTTGGAAAGACCATTAAAAGGTGCTTTTATCAGTGTCGCTTTGGCCTTTGTAAACGAGATGTTGATTGTAAGCTTAATTGAAGCATCATCTTTAGGAAAATGAAGGAGGTCATATCTTTTGGCTAAATTAATCGTTTCAGATTTAGACGTTAAAGACAAAAAAGTCTTGATTCGCGTTGACTTCAACGTGCCGATCAAAGACGGCGTTATCGGTGATGACAATCGGATCGTGGCAGCATTGCCAACCATCCAATATGTCATTGATCACGGCGGCAAGGCAATTCTGCTGTCTCACCTTGGCCGGGTTAAGACCGAAGAAGATAAGGCAAAGCTGACCTTGAAGCCTGTTGCAGAACGCCTTAGTGAATTGCTGAAGAAGCCAGTGACATTTGTACCAGCTACCCGTGGTAAAGAATTGGAAGACGCGATCGCAAAGTTAAATGACGGCGACGTACTTTTGATGGAAAATACGCGGTTTGAAGATCTTGACGGTAAAAAAGAATCCGGCAACGATCCTGAACTCGGCAAGTACTGGGCAAGCTTAGGCGACTTGTTTGTCAATGATGCCTTTGGTACCGCTCACCGTAAGCATGCTTCTAACGTTGGTATTGCCTCCAACATGAAACAAACTGCTGCCGGCTTCTTGATGGAAAAAGAAATCAAGTTCTTGGGTGACGCTGTGGACAATCCAAAGCATCCATTCATCGCAATTTTGGGCGGTGCTAAGGTTTCCGATAAGATCGGTGTGATTGAAAACCTGGTTCCTAAAGCTGACAAGATTCTCATCGGCGGCGGCATGACTTATACCTTCTATGCTGCCAAGGGTATGAGCATCGGTAATTCACTGGTTGAAAAGGACAAGATCGACTTAGCTAAGAAGATCATGGACCAAGCCGGTGACAAGCTGCTTTTGCCTGTTGATTCTGTGGTTGCCCCAGAATTTTCTAACGATGCACCGCATAAGGTTGTTGAAGGCGACATTCCGGATGGCTACATGGCGTTGGATATTGGCCCTAAGACGATTCAGGAATTCAAGGATGCACTTAAGGGTGCCAAGACGGTTGTCTGGAACGGCCCAATGGGTGTCTTTGAAATGAGTAACTATGCTGAAGGTACACTTGAAGTTGGTCGTGCTCTTGGTGATTTGAAGGATGCAACTACGATCATCGGTGGCGGCGACTCAACAGCTGCAGCTAAGCAACTTGGCATTGCACCTAAGATTACCCACATCTCCACTGGTGGCGGTGCTAGCCTTGAATACCTTGAAGGCAAGACCTTACCAGGTATTGCAGCCATTTCTGACAAGTAATTGTTAGTGATGCTGATCTAACAGTCGTTATCGACATGCAAGATGCATGTCGGTACATAATGAAAGGAAGCTATGTCATGCGGACACCATTCATTGCTGGTAACTGGAAAATGAATAAGAATCCTAAGGAGACGCAAGCCTTCTTAGATGCTGTTAAGGGTAAGTTACCTGATGCAAGCAAAGTTGAAACAGTCATTGGCGCACCTGCCATTGATCTAACGACGCTGGTTGCCGGTGCAGAAGGTACTCCTTTGAAGACAGCGGCGGAAAACTGCTACTTTGAAGACGAAGGTGCTTTTACCGGCGAAACCAGCCCGAAAGCCTTAAAAGAAATGGGCGTTGATTACGTCATTATCGGTCACAGTGAACGTCGCGGTTATTTCCACGAAACCGACGAAGATATCAACAAGAAGGCTAAGGCCATCTTTAAGAACAATCTTTTGCCGATTATCTGCTGTGGTGAAAGTTTGGCTCAGCGTGAAGCCGGTCAAACCGAAGATTGGGTTGCTTCTCAAATCGAAGCAGCTTTGGCAGGCTTAAGTGCCGACCAAGTTAAGGTTTCGGTTTTGGCTTACGAACCAATCTGGGCTATCGGCACTGGTAAAACAGCAACTGCAGATCAAGCACAAGAAGTTGTTGCTCACATCCGTGCAACCGTTGAGAAGTTGTATAATAAAGATACGGCAGATGCTGTTCGGATTCTTTACGGCGGCTCTGTTAAACCAGCGAACGTCAAGGAATTAATGGCTAAGCCTGATATTGATGGTGGCTTAGTTGGTGGCGCTTCGATGGATCCTGACAGTTTCATCGCCTTGGCTAACTACCAAGATTAATCTGGTTTCAATATTAAACAGCCTTCTGGCAAAAAGGAGAAGAATATATGTCTATCATTACTGATGTATTGGCACGCGAAGTTTTAGACTCACGTGGCAACCCTACTGTTGAAGTTGAATTGTATACCGAAGATGGCGGTTTCGGCCGCGCATTAGTTCCATCAGGTGCTTCAACCGGTGAACATGAAGCCGTTGAATTGCGTGATGGCGATAAGGATCGTTTTGGCGGCAAGGGTGTTTTGAAGGCCGTTGACCACGTAAACAATGAAATTGCTAAGGCTGTGATTGGCCTTGACGTCACCGAACAACGCTTGATTGACCAAACCATGATCGATCTTGATGGCACGCCTAATAAAGGCAAGCTCGGTGCCAATGCGATCTTGGGTGTTTCCTTGGCTGCTGCCCGTGCTGCGGCTGATGAAGTTGGTCTGCCATTGTATCAATATCTTGGCGGCCCGAATGCTCATGTTTTGCCAACGCCAATGATGAACGTTCTTAATGGTGGTGCACATTCAACTAACACCGTTGACTTCCAGGAATTCATGATCATGCCTGTTGGTGCCAAGAGTGTTCGTGAAGCCGTTCGGATGGGTTCAGAAACCTTCCACGCATTGCAGGCACTGCTCAAGAGCAAGGGTGACATCACTGCTGTTGGTGATGAAGGCGGCTTTGCACCTAACTTGAAGGATAACGAAGAAGCTTTCGAATTGCTTGTTGAAGCGATCAAGAAAGCTGGCTACAAGCCGGGTGATGACATTGCTTTAGCCTTCGACGTTGCTGCTTCAGAAATGTACGATGCTGATACCAAGACGTACACAACCAAGTGGTCCAACCCAGACAAGAAGTACACAACCGAAGAATGGACCAACATGATTGACGGCTACATTAACAAGTATCCGATCGTTTCTGTTGAAGATCCAATCGATGAAAACGACTGGGAAGGTTGGCAGACATTCACCGAGAAGATGGGCGACAAAGTCCAAATCGTTGGTGATGACCTGTTTGTTACCAACACCGATTACCTGAAGAAGGGTATTGACATGGGTGTTGCTAACTCCATCCTGATCAAGTTGAACCAAATCGGTACATTGACAGAAACCTTCGAAGCAATCGAAATGGCCAAAGAAGCTGGTTACACGGCTGTTGTTTCACATCGTTCCGGTGAAACCGAAGATACCACGATTGCTGACTTGGTTGTTGCAACTAACGCCGGTGAAATCAAGACTGGTTCAATGAGCCGGACTGACCGGATTGCCAAGTACAATCAGTTGATGCGCATCGAAGATCAATTAGGTGCTCAATCACAATACAAGGGTCGCAAGTCCTTCTACAACGTTAAAGCAATTGACTAATTAACGCTTGACGTTAACATGAAAAGCACGTCACTTCAAATGGTGGCGTGTTTTTTCTATTCTTAGCTTAAGCAAAAGATGAACTTGCTCACGCGTTGTGACTGAGAACTGTGTGGTGCCGGTGCAAGTACCTATGTCTGAGCATTACTAAAACGAATGGAGGCAATGATGAGAAAGTTTTTTGCAATTTTTGCTTGGCTTGAGATTATTTTAGGCCTAGCCATGCTGTGGATGACCTTTGATGTTGGATTGCGAGCTACAGGACCTTTTTTCGGCGCCTTAATCGTCTTAATTGGCATCGTATTGCTATATGGCTTATTGATCTATGCGCTTGTCGGGTGGTTTATTGATCGGCAACATTGGCCGTGGTATGTGGTAACACTAGTCGTTACCTTGATCTATAACGTGTTAGCGTGGTCTTTCCCTAAAATCATGGTGCAACGCTGGGCTACGTATCCTTTTCCGATGTTGACGCTGATACTCGGTTGTTTGATGGCGTGGATTGCTTGGCGTGAGCAGAGCGTAACGCACAAGTCGGTGTAGAAACCGGGCTGGTTCACGCTTTCCAAAACGCGTTCACCGGCGCAGTAGTCTTGCGTGTAAGGGTCTCGAACGCAATTGGCCAAAGCCCGGCCATCACGCCCAAGGCCGCTTACACTCCGATCCCTAGGCGCGCTGGTTCAGGCTTTCCAAAACGCGTTCGCAGTCGCAGCAATCTACGTGTAAGGACCTCAAGCCTCAATGGCCAAAGCCCAGCCATTGAGGCTTGAGGCCACTTACACTCCGATTGCTAAGCGCTCCTGCTCACGCTCTAAAAATGATGTTTTTCACGTTTCCCTCAAAGGGTTATACTAAATAAATGTTGGCATGGAGGGAAGCATTTTGGCACGAACGGTAAAAGAAAAAGAAAAATTTGATATCACCCGGCTGCGGTTTGTCTTGCTGGGATTGCTTGTAGGTTTAATGACCGGAACAGTTGTCAGTGCGTTTCGTTATTGTATTGAAGTTGGCTTACGCGCCAGTCGTCAGGTGTACGGTTATTTGCGCGTAACACCGTTTGTTTGGTGGCATTGGGCGTTGTTAATCGGCTTTAACCTAGTGCTTGCTGGTATTGTTGCGTGGCTGCTTAAAAAGGAACCGTATATTTCTGGCTCAGGGATCCCACAGGTAGAAGGACAACTTGCCGGTGAGTTGGAAATGAATTGGTGGTCGATTCTTTGGCGCAAGTTTGTCGGCGGGGTTTTGGCGCTTGCTCCCGGTTTGTTTCTTGGACGTGAAGGGCCTTCGATTCAGTTAGGTGCATCAGTCGGGCAAGGCTTGGCAGGCGGGTTTAAACTGCGCGGCACTGATCGACGGTTGCTGATTGCATCTGGATCGGCTGCTGGTTTGGCGGCGGCGTTTAATGCACCGATTGCCGGTACCTTGTTTGTGCTAGAAGAGGTTTATCATAACTTCTCGCCACTGGTTTGGCTGACTGCCTTGGCCGGGGCGATTGGTTCGGACTTTATTTCGTTAAATGTGTTTGGACTAGTGCCGGTCTTGCATTTGAGTTATTCGCGCAGTTTACCGGTTACGAGTTACTGGCATTTGATTTTATTAGGGATTTTGTTAGGTTTGCTGGGTTATTTGTATCAGCGAGTGTTACTAGCCATGCCCCGTTGGTATCAGCGATTGACACACTTGCCGCGTGCAATCCAAGGTGTTGTCCCATTTGTGCTCTTAATGGCGGTCGGTTACTTCACACCGAATCTTCTTGGTGGTGGTAATAGTTTGATTGTTGGTTTTGGCCAATATGTGCCATCACTTCTGGTGTTATTGGGTATTTTTGTGATTCGCTTTATCTTTTCCATGATTTCTTACGGTTCAGGGTTACCCGGCGGTATTTTTCTACCTATTTTGTCACTGGGGGCGGTGATTGGCGCGGTTTATGGCGTGGTGATGAATCAGCTAGGGTTATTGCCGCATGTTTATATCATGAATTTGATTATTTTCTCGATGGCCGGGTACTTTGCCGGTATCGGGAAGGCGCCGTTTACGGCAATCTTGTTAGTAACCGAGATGGTGGGCAACTTAACGCATCTCATGCCCCTTGCTGTTTTATCACTGACTGCGTATCTGGTGGTTGATCTGCTTGGTGGGGCACCGATTTATGAAGCCTTGCTGGAACAGATGACGATTCCTAAAACCGTCGCTCAACTGCACCGGCCTGATCGTTTGGAAATTCCGGTATTCGTTGGTAGTTCGTTAAATGGCAAACTGGTTCGTGACATGCCTTGGCCAAAAGAAGCCTTGCTCATCGGCATTCGGCGTGGCGAGCGTGAAGTTATTCCTCATGGGGACACGTTGATCCGTGAAGGCGATACATTGGTATTGTTGACGGATGAGGCACAACGAGCACGAGTAAAGCGCCGAATAGATGCTTTTTCAGCAGCCTTGGCAACCGCGCATAAGTCTGAACCATAGTCAATTAGGGCGGAGCTTTTTCAAGTTGGTTTAGTCATTTCAGGCGTATACTTGTACCTAGCAAAGACGTACCGACTTGCAATAGAAAGGTTTTGATTAGTATGAAAAAACTTCGCATTGTATATGCAATTGTCAGTATTTTCTTAGGCCTGTTTTATTCAATCGGCGGAGAACTAGGTTTGCTTACGTCATCTGGTAGTGGCGTTGCGAGCTTTCTGGTGCCATTTTTGTTGGGCTTTGTTGCTAATTGGGGCATGATTGCGTTGGTCATTGCAGGATTAATTGTTGATAAGCAGATGCGCTGGTGGTATCTGGGGTATCCGGCTTTGATGGGAATTAACATTGGCCTGAACCTGATATTACCGTTGCAGCTTGCTGATCAGGCGAGTTATTTGGCTCCTTTTCTTGTTGCGATTATTGGCGGATATATGTTGTATCGAACGGTTAAGCAACGTCCTGATGCCGCTTAAATCTTTCGTCAGTGTACATGATTTTGTCAGGTTTGAAGTGTAAATGGCGGTTAAAATATCCGGCTGACGGCTATAAGAACAAAATCGGGTAAAATTCGCCTTTGCCTTGCTTTTATGCTAAACTACTAAAGTGAGATTTTTCGCAAGGGAGGCAGCAACTTGCAAAGTTTATTGACCACATTATTAGTGATCGATTCGGTTTTGATCGTGATCGCAACTTTAATGCAACCAAGCAAACAACAGGACGCGTTAAGCGCATTGTCCGGTGGAGCAACAGATCTTTTTGGGAAGACGAAATCGCGCGGTTTTGAAGCGTTTATGGAGAAAGTCACCGTCGTACTGGGTGTCATTTTCTTTGGGCTTGCCATCGCGCTGGTTTATCTGGAAGCCCACTAAAACAAAGTCTCCTGGAACATTCAGGAGACTTTTTTTGCAGAGTACATAAAATCTGCAGTATGCTGACATAACCATTTAATTTAAGCTCTTTATGTCGGGCAGGGCAACAGGCAGTTATCGGTTGGCGGTCTTTTAGGATTGCTTACTAATCGATTGTCACGAAGGATGATTGATCATGATTTTCCGCAAACCACAACCATTCGAATATGAAGGTACCGATACTGGCGTGGTATTGTTACATGCATACACGGGTAGCCCCAATGATATGAATTTTATGGCGCGGGCCTTGCAGCGAGCCGGTTATGGGGTTTATGTTCCGCTTTTTTCCGGGCATGGGACAGTGGAGCCGTTAGATATTTTGACAAAAGGCAACCCGGATATTTGGTGGGCAGAAAGTAGTGCCGCGGTTGCGCATATGACCGCAAAATACGCCAAGGTGTATGTTTTTGGCTTATCACTGGGAGGTATTTTCGCGATGAAGGCGCTAGAAACCTTGCCAGGGATTACAGCAGGCGGTGTTTTTTCATCCCCGATTTTGCCGGGCAAACATCACTTAGTACCGGGTTTTTTAAAGTATGCCAAGTATATGAATCGGTTAGCAGGCAAATCAGATGAAAGCACACAGATTCTGGCATATTTGCCGGGACAGTTGGCCGCAATCGATCAGTTTGCCACGACGGTTGCTGCTGATTTAAATTTAGTCAAACAGCCGACTTTTATTGGACAAGCCGGTCAGGATGAATTAGTTGATGGTCGATTAGCGTATCAATTACGCGATGCCTTAATCAATGCTGCACGCGTTGATTTTCATTGGTATGATGATGCCAAGCATGTCATTACCGTTAACTCGGCCCATCACGCATTAGAAGAAGACGTAATCGCATTTATGCAACAAGAAAACGAGGGATAGCATGACCACAGTTGGCCATATTCGTAATGAACTATTAGCAACATTTCGTAAGAATCCGAACATTGATTATTCGGTTCAAACACTCAGTCGCGCACTTAAGTTAAGTGAAGGCGGCGATTTTAAAGTACTCGTCCAGGCGTTAAACGGTATGGAAAATGATAACCTGATTCACGCCAATCACGAAGGACGTTATGCATTGGGCGGCGCGCCTAAAGTCTTGACCGGCACTTTCCGCGGCAACGAAAAAGGCTTTGGCTTCGTGGCAGTTGAGGGCTTGGACAATGATGTTTATGTACCGGCGATGAACACCGATTTTGCGCTTGATGGCGATACCGTTGAAGTGCGGATCGTTCGTGAAGCCCGTCCCAATGATAGTCGCGGACCTGAAGGCGAAATCACTAAGATTGTGCAGCGCAGTTTAACCACACTGGTTGGTGAATTCAAACCATTTTCCGATAAAGATCGGGCTAAGTCTGGATTTATCGGAATGGTGGTTAGTCATGAAAAGAAACTGAAGAATTTTCCGGTTTATGTTAAAGATACCGGTAATATTCCGCAACTCGGCGATATGACGGTGACGGAGATTACTGAATTTCCAACCGAATATCATCCCAAGTTGATGTATGGGATCGTTGTCGAGACGTTAGGCAACAAGAATGATCCTGGCGTTGATATTATGTCACTGGTCATGCAAAACCATATCAAAACGGAATTTCCGGATGAAGTGATGGATCAGACCAATGCCATTCCCGATCATGTTACGCCAGAAGAACGAGTTGGTCGCAAAGATATTACCGATCAGGCTGTTGTCACGATTGACGGGGATGACAGTAAAGACTTTGACGATGCCGTGGTGGTTTGGAAATTACCAAATGGAAACTTCCATCTTGGGGTTCACATTGCCGATGTTTCGCATTATGTGACGGAAGGCTCTGCGTTGGATCAAGAAGCATTTGATCGTGGTACCAGTACGTACTTGGTTGATCGCGTCATTCCAATGCTGCCATTTCGACTATCCAATGGCATTTGTTCGTTAAATCCAGGCGTGGATCGATTGGCAATGTCGTGTGATATGGAAATCGATCATGATGGTCATGTCGTAAACCACGAGATTTATCAAAGTGTGATCAAGAGTCATGCCCGGATGACCTACAACAATGTGAATAAAATCGTGACCGATTACGACCCGGAAGTCATGGCCGAATATCAAGAACTGGTACCCATGTTTGAAGACATGGTTGAATTGCATCAGATCTTGTATAAAATGCGTCATGCTCGCGGTGCCATTGATTTTGAAGAAAACGAAGCCAAAATCATTGTGGATGATATGGGTCATCCAACTGACATTGTGTTGCGCGAACGCGGCGTTTCAGAACGCATGATTGAATCCTTCATGTTGGCAGCAAATGAAACCGTGGCTGAGCACTACAACAAGCAGCATTTACCATTTCTCTATCGAGTACATGAAACCCCGGATGCAGATCGCGTCAAGGAATTCATGGAGTTCATTGCCAGTTTCGGGATCACGGTACCGATGAAAAAGGGTAAAGAGATCACTCCTAAACAACTGCAAGATGTTGTGACCGATGTAACTGGCACGCCAGAAGAAGCCATGGTCAATGTTAAATTATTGCGGAGCTTGAAACAGGCCCGGTACTCACCAGATCCGCTGGGGCATTTTGGCTTAGCGGCAAAATACTATTGTCACTTCACAAGCCCGATCCGGCGTTACCCTGACTTGGTTGTGCACCGCTTGATTCGGGATTACGCGCTGGAAGGCACTACCGATGACGTGAAGACGTCTTGGAATAAGAAGCTGCCTGATATTGCGACCCAAGCATCGATGGCCGAACGTCGCAGCATTGATGCCGAGCGTGCCGTTGATGACCTGAAGAAAGCTGAATACATGGCTGATAAGGTTGGCGAAGAATTTGATGCCGTTGTCAGTGGCGTCACGAGCTTCGGTATGTTTGTGGCACTGCCAAATACTGTTGAAGGCTTGGTTCACATCACACGAATGAGCGATGATTACTATTCGTTTGTCGAAAGTCAAATGGCCTTAGTCGGTGAACGTACCAAGCGGACTTATCGAATCGGGCAATCGTTGCGGGTGAAATTAGACAATGTGGACATCGATCAGCGGCAAGTTGACTTTTCACTGATTCCAGACGAAAAAACGCCAACCAGCGATTTAGGCAAGTTGGTTAAAAAAGATGATCGCCGTGATCGACGCTCAAATGGCAGTCGCCCGAGCTTCGGTAACAATGGTCGTGGTGGCAATCGTAATCAGCCCAATAATCAACGACCACATAAGCCAGCAGGTGCGCCTCATCAAGGTAAACATTATAACGCCAAGCGCGGGACTAAGTAACGCTGGCAACTTTTAAATATACGAGGGGATGGTTCAATGGCGAAGAAACATCGACAAAAACCTGACAACCTGCTCGCCCAGAATAAAAAGGCCGGTCATGATTACAACATTCTTGATACCTATGAGGCTGGTATTGCTTTGACAGGTACCGAGATTAAATCTGTGCGCGATGGCAAGCTCAATTTGCGTGATGGCTTTGCCCGTATTCGCAACAACGAGGCTTGGCTTGAAAATGTGCGTATCAGTCCTTACAAAGAAGGCAATTTGTTTAACGTTGATCCGATGCGTAACCGTAAACTGTTGCTGCATAAAAAAGAAATTCGCAAGCTCGGTCAAATGACGGCGCGCCAAGGAGTTACTTTGGTTCCGTTGCGGATGTATCTTAAACACGGTTATGCCAAAGTGTTGATCGGCGTTGCGGAAGGTAAGCACAACTATGATAAGCGCGAAACCTTGAAGCGTAAGGATCAAGAGCGTGAGGTTCAGCGGGCATTAAAAGCTCGGTATTAATAAAATTTGCGCCAGCATGAAGCCTGTTTGGCAGATGAGTGTTGGTGTAACACAAATAGGCATTAGCGGTCAGAGATGACGCTGATGCCTATTTATTTTGTCCTGAGCGTGGCAGCCTCATTCAATGATCAAGGTCATCGGGCCCTGACACCTTGTATGATGCCCTATGATGAATCGCCAATAGACTTTTGTGATTGTAGCCTAAATGACATTAAACGATGATCAGTTAAGCGGAGGGTAAACACGCTGATGCGAATTGTTTGAGCGCCTGATATGAAGGCGGTATGATCGCTGTATAGATACTGTTTTTTGGCAGGATTTTGTTACTTATGAAGAAAGAAGGGCGGATTATGAACTTAGCTGCTTTGTTGCATCGCCCGGAAAGTGAAGATTGTTTTTTATATACGGATGAGGCAATGCGTGTGCGATTTCACACGGCACGTGCCGATGTTGCGAAGGTGACGGTTCTGTATGGCGATCCTTATTGGCAACTGCCTGATGCAGATGGCACTAATAAGTTGATTTATCAGCGCCGGTCGATGCATTTGATAGGTCACGGGCAAACTAGGGATCACTGGGAGGTGACACTCGAAGCTCCTTATCACCGCCTGCAATATTTATTTGAGGTTACCGGCCAAGATGGCGCTGTGTGGTTGTATGGTGATCGCGGCGTTCGAGAAAATCACGCGGCAGCACGACATAAGGCGGAAAACTATTTTCGGATGCCGTATTTTCATGCAATTGATCGGGTTAAAACGCCTGATTGGGTTAAACAGACAGTTTGGTACCAGATTTTTCCAGAACGCTTTGCCAACGGGGATCCCGATAATGATCCGATTGGAACCAAGCCGTGGCGGCCAACGGATCATCCCGGGCGCGAGGATTATTACGGCGGTGATTTACAAGGGGTATTGGACCACCTTGACGATTTACAGGCGCTTGGTATCAATGGGCTGTATTTTTGCCCGATTTTCACGGCTGCTTCCAATCACAAGTACGATACGATTGATTATTTGAATGTGGACCCCGCGTTTGGCGATAAACTTTTGTTCGCGAAATTGATTCAGGCGGCTCACCAACGCGGGATGCGAGTCATGCTTGACGCGGTGTTCAATCATATGGGCTTTGGCAGTATGCAGTGGCAAGATGTTTTACGCAACGGAGAAGCATCGCGGTTTGCGTCTTGGTTTCACATCTATCAAACACCAGTCACACCGTTTCACAATCCTCTCAAGAATGCCGGCCAACCGCAGTATGATACCTTTGCATTTGAAGAAAAGATGCCTAAATTGAACACTGCCAATCCTGAAGTTCAAGAATATTTATTAACAGTTGCCACTTACTGGATCAAGATATTTGATATTGATGCGTGGCGGTTAGATGTTGCCAATGAAGTCGATCATCATTTCTGGAAAAGGTTTTACGCCACGGTAACCGCGATTAAGCCGGACTTTTATGTGTTAGGTGAAGTCTGGCATCGCGCGCAGCCATGGTTAAACGGGGATGAATTTTCCGGGGTCATGAACTATCCCTTCACGCAGCAGATTGAGGATCACTTTTTCAAGCGAACATTGACCGCTGAAGAAATGGTGGCGCTGTTAACCGATCAACTCATGTACTATCGCGATCAAACCAATCAGGTCATGTTGAACATGCTGGATTCGCATGATACACCGCGCATCCTGACGCTGGCGCATGGTGATGAAGCCCTGGCACTGCAGGCGTTGACGTTTACCTTTATGCAGACTGGTGCGCCATGCTTGTATTATGGTACCGAGATGGGCATGTCGGGTGGCGATGATCCGGATGACCGCAAGCCGATGGACTGGAGCAAACTTGGCAGCCCGATTTGGAAAAAGGTGGTGGAGCTGGTACACTTTCGCCGGGAACACGCACAGACATTAGGCCAAGGCAGTACGAGGATGTCGGTGACTGCGGCCGGCCTGATAAAAGTGACCCGCCATGGCGATGAAATGTTGACGGCTTACTTTAATACGCAGGATCATGGAGCAGCCGTTGATGGCAGTGCTGTTTTGGCGCAAGGTTTTACGAATGGCAAGTTGTCGCCAAAAGGATTTATGGTACAAGTGGGTAACCAGTGAGGAGCATCAGGGTTTGTGTATGAAACGAGACCTACCTGTGCAAAGGGCTACGTGCCATAACGCGCTTACCGGTACAGGTTTCTACTCGCGCCAGTAAGCGTTTATTTTCTTTTAGTGGGGGGATTAAAAGTGAAGCGATTATTCGAAGTCGATCCTTGGTTAGTGGCAACACATCGTTTAGAGACGACAGATCGCCGGCTGCAAGAGAGTATCACCGCGGTAGGCAATGGTTATATGGGCCTGCGCGGGAATTTTGAGGAAGGCTACAGCGGCGATGGTTTGCAGGGGACGTATTTAGGCGGCGTCTGGTTTCCGGATAAAACGCGCGTTGGTTGGTGGAAGAACGGTTATCCCGAGTATTTTGGCAAGGTGATTAATGCACCTAGTTTTCTGGGGATTGGGATAACGGTTAATGGTCAACAGGTGGACTTAGCCAAAAGCCATTACCGCGACTTTTATCTGGCATTGGATCTGCATCAAGGGCTGTTGACACGGCGGTTTGTTTATATCGGCGCTGATGTGGAAGTTCAGTTTGAGTTTGCCCGCTTTTTAAGCCAGACGATACCAGAGGCGGCTTTGATCACCGTGAATGCAACCGTTTTAAAAGGAACCGCCACGATCACTTTTGACGCTACCTTAGATGGGCGGGTGACAAATGAAGACAGCAACTATGATGAGCGGTTTTGGGTGGCGCAGCATGAGGATGCAACGGCTAAAAGCATTCAACTGCAAACAAAACCGAATCCATACGCTGTCCCGCAGTTCACCGTATTACTTAAGCAACAATTACGCGTGAATGGGCAGGCAATTGTCGGCAAAGTCACAACTGCTAGTGGGTGGCTTCAGGAGCAGGTCACAACGCATTTAACAACAGGCGAGCACTATCAGCTGGAAAAAGATGTGGTGGTCGTGACAAGTCGTGATATTGCCCCTGACGATCAAGCCACAAAAGCTACCCAGCTGATGAACCGAGTCGTCAAGGATGATTTCAAGACCCATTTAGCAGCTCACACGCAACGTTGGGCTCAGCGCTGGGCTAAAAGTGATGTCGTCATTGATGGTGATCCGGCCGCGCAGCAAGGGATTCGGTTTAACATCGCGCAATTATTTATGACCTACTATGGTGAAGATAAACGCCTCAATATCGGGCCAAAGGGATTTACCGGTGAAAAATATGGCGGTGCGACTTATTGGGACACCGAAGCTTTTATCGTGCCGATGTATTTAGCCGTGACCCCGCCGGAAGTGACCCGCGCGCTGCTGCAGTATCGGCATGATCAGTTACCGGGTGCTTATCACAATGCGCGTCAGCAAGGCTTGGCCGGCGCGTTATATCCCATGGTGACGTTTAACGGGATTGAATGTCACAACGAATGGGAGATTACTTTTGAAGAAATTCATCGAAATGCGGCGATTGCATTTGCAATTTATCAATATACGGCTTATACCGGCGACGAAAGCTATGTGAACCACGATGGGCTCGAAGTATTGGTCGGCATTGCCCGCTTTTGGGCTGATCGGGTGCACTTTAGCCAGCACGCCCAAAAGTATATGATTCACGGGGTCACTGGCCCTAATGAGTACGAAAATAACGTCAATAACAATTGGTACACCAATACCATGGCTGTGTGGGAGTTGCAGTATACGCTGGCACAGTTACCTAAAGGCGATCCTGATATTGTGGCGGCATTGGCAGTAACAGATCAGGAAAAGCGGCATTGGCAGGCGATTATTGACCAGATGTATTATCCCACTGACAAGAAATTGGGAATTTTTGTGCAACAAGACGGCTTTTTAGATAAGGATATACGGCCGGCAAGTACGATTCCGGAAACACAGCGCCCGATTAATCAGCATTGGTCATGGGATCGAATTTTGCGTTCACCGTTTATTAAGCAGGCCGATGTTTTACAAGGATTGTATTTTTTAAACGACCGGTTTTCGCACGCGGAAAAAGAACGGAATTTTGATTTCTATGAGCCCTTAACCGTCCATGAAAGCTCACTTAGTCCGTCCATTCACGCTATTTTGGCGGCGGAACTTGGCAAAATGGATACGGCCGTTGCCTTGTATGCGCGTACGGCCCGGCTCGATCTGGATGATTATAATCACGATACTCAAGATGGGTTGCATATTACATCCATGAGCGGGAGTTGGCTTGCGATTGTTCAAGGATTTGCCGGTATGCGCTATGACCATGACCGTTTGCGCTTTCGGCCACAATTGCCGAAAAATTGGCAGCGGTATCAATTTAAGCTGACTTATCGTGGTCGGCTGTTAGCAGTTGACGTTGGCCAAAAAGTAACGGTCACATTACTTGCTGGCCCGCCGATCGATCTTGATATCAATGGCGAAACGCAGCACTTGGAGGTGGAGGATGACCATGCTTAAGGGATTCATTTTTGATTTGGATGGGGTTTTAACCGACACAGCCACTTATCATCTGGCCGCTTGGCACGAACTGGCGCAGCGCCTCGGCATTCACTTGCCAGCTGCAGCCGATACGGCGTTGCGCGGCCGCTCGCGGATGGACTCGCTGAATCTGATCCTGCGTTATGGTCATCAAGAAAATGACTACGATGAGGCACAAAAAGCCGCCTTAGCCGCAGAAAAGAATCAGCGTTACCAAACGTTCATTCAATCACTGACGTCTGCGGATATTTTACCGGGAATACCATCACTGTTGAAAAATGCCAAGCAGCAGGGGTTAAAATTGGCGATTGCCTCGGCGTCCAAAAATGCTCCGTTGATTTTACGGCGGTTGGGATTATTCGCGCAATTCGATGCGATTGTCGATCCGCAAAGTCTACACCATGGCAAACCGGATCCGGAAATTTATCGCGCGGCGCAGGAATTGCTGAAGTTGCAAGCCGACGAGGTCATTAGTTTTGAAGACGCACCGGTTGGCATCGCGGCGATTAAAGCAGCCGGCCAGTTTGCAGTCGGCATCGGGGAGGCTTCGGCATTGGCGGCGGCCGATTATTTGGTTAGCAATACAGCCCAGCTTGATTACGATCAAATTGTCGCGGCGTTTGAGCGGTATCATGCGCGGTAATCAGCAACGTCACGCTAAGTTGATACGGATATTGATAGGTCAAAAATCATGTGCTGAAAAGTAAAAACATTTTGACATTTCTTTCGCTGGCGTTATACTAATCATGTCAAAAGGATTTGACATTTAAGGGGTGAGAGCCATGAAGAAAATGGATGAAATGGAGCGGAATTTTGCCGATCACTCGATAAGAATTGCTTACATGATGATGTTTCTAATGTTATGGTCAAGTGCGGTTTTTCAGCATATTCGTACAGGAGCGTGGAATTTCGATTTCTTTGTGGTTAACGTGGTGACGGTTGTTCAAATTGCCAGCTATGAGTGGTTCAAACACCGAGCTGATTCAACTGACAAGGAGCCGGGACGAGTTTTGTACATGACCATCGCAGGGGTGGCGATTGTTCTTGCTGTTGGCGTGCTCGCCTTGATGCGTCATGGAAAATAAGATTCGCACCCTTAGAACCCAGCAGCACCTGACGCAACAGGAATTAGCTGATGCAGTCAATGTTACGCGGCAAACGATCAATGCCATCGAAAACAATAAGTATGATCCCACGTTGTCCTTAGCATTTGCGTTAGCCAGGCAGTTACAGACAACCGTTGATCATCTCTTTCAAAGTTAAAAGCAGGCTGTCCACGTCAACAACGTGAATAGCCTGCTTTTTAGATAGATCAATCATCATCTTCTCCGAGCGCATCGAAGTCATAATAAAGATCACGTTCGGGTAAGACAACATCTGCATTTGTTTCCGCGTCAATCGCCTCAGCTTCACGTTCCGGGTGAAAGCTATGCCACGGCACGATCACCCGGGGGTTCACTTCTTTAGCCAACGTGATTAAGTCTTCGCGAGTTGCATGGCCGGAAGCATTCATAAACTGCAAAGGAATTTGATGGTCCGCCAACCAATCCTTCAGCTGAGCAAACCGCGGATCGTAATCCCCCAAAGGTTCACCGTTACTGTGTACATAAGCGCTGATTGGTAAGTCTGCCAACCGCTCAAGGTGCGCGTAACTATTTTGCAGAACATATTGTTGAGGCGCCTGTGCAAGGTCAGTTAACTGGATTGTTTTGCCAAGAATCGCATCAGGCTGCTGGTTGGTCATTGCAGTTAAAATTGCCGCTTCGTTAGGCTCCCACACCAACTGACGCCCACTTGCATGCGCTGAAGCTTGGAAGGCTGCCATCCGCTCATAATTGCGATTGTAAGGGTTGATGACGACCAGCTGTGGGCTGTCAGTTAGCAATTGCCGGAATTTGGTTTGCAGGCTCATTTCGGTCAGTGGCACACTTGGATGATCCTGATCTTCAACCGGTGTCGGTGTATCAAACGAAAAGCTAGTGCCTTCAAGCATGAAGAGACTGATCTTTTCAGCATTGAAACGGCTAGCCCAGGCGTGCACACGATCAGCATGCGGGCCATTGAGGCGAACGTCCCCGGAATGGGCAAAGCGGCGCGCACCATCATCAATCAACAGCGCCATCACCCCGGGTTCATCGTGATCGCTGTGAAATCCGGTTACTGTCAAATCGCCAATTGCCAGTGGCGTTTCAAAGGCTAAGGAATGGAGATTGGCAACCGGTTTTTCGATGCCTAAGCGAATGAGCACCTGATAGAGGCGATAGGATGGTTCAGAAAGATAGATCGGAATGTTTTTCTGCAAATATTGTAAGGCACCCATATGATCAATATGCAGGTGCGAGATGAAGATGGCTTCATTGGTAAACGAATCCGGTTGATCGAAAAAAAGTTCCGGGACATGCGGTAGTTTGCCGTTATCAATGGCCGAGGCAACCGTTTCATGGCTTAAATCAGCTGCAACCCCAAAATCCATGATGACCCGGCTGGTTTTGGTGGCAAATTCGACAATGTTGCCACCAATGGTATTGAGACCGTTTAAAAAGCGAATCGTCGTCACAATAATTTCCTCCAATGTCTCTCGTTGGCATTCGCGAGAACATTAAATCGTACCCCGGATATGCGTGAAAAGCAACTATTAAAGTGAACCC